>NZ_JBOHGB010000104.1:0-24946 GCF_050699935.1 Actinophytocola sp. | reverse complement strand
CCTCACCTCCGTCGGAGTCCTGCTCACACCACGCCACGACCACTACCGGGAATGGGACACCACCATGTACGGCATCACCGGAGACCCCGAACTCACCGACGACGAACTGCGGGAGAGCCGAAACCTCTGGAACCGAAGACACAGCTGACTTCCTCCGAGACATACAATCGCCCCCGGAACGCGCCCCTGCCACGCACACCAGTTCACCGAAGAGCGTGAGGTACGCGCGAGAGGCCACTCTCGCCATCTCCCTGTTCGTCACCGACCTCGCCTACCACAATCCGACCGTGATCGAACCCGACCGTCTATCGGCGATCAGCGCACCGATCAGCCGCTCCCGCACCCCGGCTGGGACACGGGAGATACGACGGGGAGCGGGTTGGCCGGCCGAGGCGGTCGGTGGGGTTACTGGCCGCCGACGCGCGAGTTTCGTCGGCCCCGCACCCGGGATCGACGAGGTCGAATGGATCACCGCCGGTCGGCGCGCGCATTCCGGGAGTGGGTAGCCGATGACCGCCCCGGCTTCGAGTCAGACTTCCGAGCGGACGTCAGGCGGCAGGAGCCGGTAGCTCGGACCGCTGGGAGAGCAGCTGGATTGTCCCCGCGACCGCCTCACCGGCCCGGTCCGCGTTCTCCAGCACCTCGCATTCGTGAGCCTCGTTACCTCGACCAACGTCCCGACGAGGTCGAAGGACGCGCGGTGGGTGGCCACTGGGAGGGGGACCTGGTGATCGGCAAGGGCGGCAAGACTGCCGTAGCGACCTTGGTGGAACGCACCAGCCGGTTCCTGATCCTCGTGTCGTTGACCGGCCGGACTCGTTGACGGTTTCCCAGGCGATCATCGCCGCCGTTGGTCCGCTTCCTTCCTCAATCACCCGGTCGCTGACGTGGGACTGCGGAGCGGAAATGGCTCTGCACAAAGACGTTACCGCTACCGGGCTGCCGGTGTACTTCGCGCATCCGCACTCTCCGTGGGAGCGGGGAAGCAACGAGAACCTCAACCGTATCGTCCGCGAGTACTTCCCCAAGGGAGTCGAGATCACCAGCGATCCGCATTACCTCGCCGCCGTCGCCGCCGAGATCAACGACCGACCTCGTAAGATCCACGACTGGAAGAAGCCCAGCGAAGTCTTCACCGAACTACTCGAAGCAGATGCTTCCACAGCCTGAATCCGCCGACTTCTTTGGCTTGTGGAGAGGATCACGTCAGGGATACCCCACGTGAGCTTCGGGGACCACGTGGGGACCGAAGGAGAATCGCAGCTGTGTCCGTCGGTTGGTAGGAGTAAGTGCTGTCGGAGTTGGTCGGCGCCGCCGACGCGAACAACAAACTCCACTTCGAAGTGATCGACACCGCGAAGCGTGAGCGGCGCAGGCAGCAGGGCTATAAGCGACACCCGATCCGCCTTGCAGATAACTGCGCGTCGCACAACCACATCGTCAAACAGATCCGTTGTTTGGGTGAGCCCTTCGAGCCCAAGGCATCAACCCCGTTCAACCACAGCGGCGAAGCGCGTTGCCATGCTGTGGAGCTGACGTTGCTCTATGAAGCGAAACGTGGTGCTGATCCAGAGTCGCACCGCGCCGATGTTGAGGAACCACGAGGACAGGGTCACCATTACACCGTTGTCAACGTCGGCCAGTTCGGTCCGATCCAGTGTTGTGAACTTCTGCGTCAGGTAAGTCCATCCGGTAGGTGATCATCCGCATCGGATCCATTTCAATGATCTCGACGTCGACCGGGATGCGTTGGACTCCTGCCCGTGTGTGGAGTCTGTACCTCATGCCTGGGGCTACAGGCCCGGGGGCCAGCGCGTCCACCGACCGCACGTTCGGTTGCCATTCAGGCTGGCGCATCAGGTCCACACTGGCCGCCCAGACCGCCACCAGTGGCGCGCGGACGAACTGCTCATGCTTGACCCGCAGCAGCATGGACCCCGCCTGTGCATCACTCATACGCGGAGTATCCCACGGTGCGGCCGGCTGTCTGCCCACTGCCACAAGGGAAACGCGCCTTGTCTCGGGACAGGGATCCCGCGATCGTGGGCCGATTTCAGCGGGGGTGCGGTTCGCGCAGGGGGCGCCGGCGGAGGTGGCCAGGGGTGTTCGTCGTGGGTGACTCTGGTCGGGCGTGGGTGAGGTTTCGTCAGTCGGACGATGGAGGTTCGGTCTTCGTGCTCGATCTTCATTCTGGGTGACCTGGTTGGCGTTCCCCGTCATGGGCCGCCGCGTCTGGTGCGTCGTCGGCGACCATGTGTACATGGCGAACGAGCCGGGTGAGGAACTCCAGAGCAGGCGCGCGGGCGGGCGGTATCCGCAGCCGGCTGCTGGGCGGGGTGAGGGGGCAGGGCGGCAGGGTGTTCGGCTGGGCCTGTATCGGCGCGTCGATTCTGCTGGGTGTGCGGCTGGGTCGAGCCTGGTGGCCGACGGTGGGGGCTGGCTGGCCCGATGGTGGCCCGCTGGCGCTGGCGGTCGCGCTGCTCATTCTCGGAGCGGGTGTGCTGGAGCTGCGGCGCCGGATCACGGTCCAGGACTCCCCCGACGCGGACCAGGTGCACCGGGCGCCGCGGCCGCTGTCGACGCGGACCATCGTGGTCTGCGGTGTGCTCGTCGTGGTTTTCGGCGCGGTGGCCGTGGTGGTGCTGCTGCGGGTCTACGGTCACGGCACCGCCGGCGACCAGCTCAACGCGATCCGCACCGCAGGCACGATCGTGGTCGGCACCGGCGGCGCGGCCGCGCTGCTGCTGGCCGCCCGCCGGCAACGCGCCACAGAGATCACCCTGGCCCACCAACACCGCGTCGCCCTCAACACAGAAGCCGACGCCACCGAACGGCGAATCACCGAGCTCTACACCAAAGCCGTCGACCAACTCGGCTCGGACAAGGCCCCGGTCCGCCTCGGCGGCCTGTACGCGTTGGAGCGTCTCGCCCAGGACAACCCCGGCCAGCGGCAGACCATCGTCAACGTGCTCTGCGCCTATCTGCGCATGCTCTACGTCCTGCCGGCCGACCCACCTGGCGACGGCGCCCCGGACCATGTCGGTGTTGAGCATCGTGACCGGATGCAGGAACGTGAGGTCCGGCTCACCGCCCAACGCCTGCTCACCGAACACCTCCACCCCGGCAGCGACCCCGGACATCCGGTGGCTACGTTCTGGGCCGACATCGGCCTCGACCTCACCGGCGCCACCCTCATCAACCTCGACCTCAGCAGCTGCATAATGCGCACGGCGACCCTCACCTCCGCCACCTTCACCGGCACCGCCGACTTCGACTCGGCCACCTTCCCACGGGGTAGGCCGCCCGAGGTCGAGCAGCTGATGACGTCACTCCCGGAGCACGGAAACGCTGCGGACACGGAAATCGGCACCGGGAACGGGGACGCTGCGGTGCCGGACGATCGGCCGGAGCCCGCCGGGACTAAGGTCGGGTGGCCCAGGGGTGAAATTCCCCTGGGCCACCCGACCTCAGGTCATCCGCCACTCCGAGGACATCGATCCGACAGCCGATGTGTTCGATCCCGAACTGGCGCCCATCGAGTTCGACGACGACGCGATGGCCGAAGCCGCCGCCGCGGAGCTGTGGAATGACAACGACAACGCGTGACACCCGAACGCAAGCCATTGGGCTGTGCACCAACAGCACCAGGGATCCGCAGTCGAGCTGACCGCAGCCACTCATCACAACTGTCGGCAATACGGAGTGTTTGGAGGAGGGTAGGGATTGCATCACGCGGGTCGAGACTGTGTGCGTGTGATGACTGAGTCAGCCGGTCCAGGTCCGACCGCGACCGCTACCACGACGTCGTCTGCTCGGCCGGCATCCAGCACTCCGACCCGCAGCGGTCTTGGCACCCCGGCAAGAAGCGCGCCCATCGCGCGCGGGATGACCGATCCGCCGGCGGACCTGCCGGCCAACACCGCCGAGTCGGGCGCGGAGCTGTCGAGTCTGGGGATCGGTGGCGGCCTCGGCGGCGGGTCCGACGCCGCGGCGAAGCTTTTCATGCCTTCGATGTCGCTGGCGCGGATCTCGTCCAGCCGTCGGTCGCCCCACACCGCGGCCATGCGGGCCCAGTAGGTGCCATAGGTGCGGTTGGCGCCGGTGCCGGCGGCCGCGATCACCGTGGGCAGGTACTCGGCCAACGTGGGTGTCGGTTTGCCATCGTCGGTGGCTTGAAGGTCGGCGACGGTCACGCCGAGATCGGCCAACGCCTGCCGAGCCGCGCTCAGACGATCCTGGTGGGCAAGGGGGGATGTCATAGCGCGTCTCCGTCAGCCGGATCAGGTTCAGTGGGATCGGGTTCGGTGTGGGCTCGGCTGGTGCGGATGAGGTCGGTGTAATGCGCGGCCAGCAGCTGCGCGACGGTGGCGGACGGGTGAACCACCATCACCTGGTCGGGTACAGCTGCGGCAAGCACCACCGGTGGGCCGTATTCGATCCCGCACAAGCGCCGCAGAGAGGCCGGGATCTTGATCGCGCCGCGATGATCAACGATGTGCTGGCCGCGCTGGCCGGCGGGTGCGGCGGCGATCAGGATCAGGCCGTGCAGGGTATCCATGTCCAACTGCCGGCCGGGATCCCAGCCCAGTTCGCGCAGCAGGATCCGTTCATGGACACGACCCGAGCGGTCCATCCTGGCCGTGGACACCAGCAACGCCGCCGGGCTGAGATTGTCGAGTGTGCTCAGTGTCGGCAACGCCGGCAGCGGCACGCTCACATCCTCGCCGCGGCGAGAGGCGAGTGCGTTCGGGATGAGCGCGCCGATCAACCGCTCCCGCACATGGCCGGGGCGCGACGAGACAACCGGGCTGACGCGGCTCACACACCTATGGTCACCCCGCGTGCCCGCCGCGCAACCGCGACCGCGACCGTGTCGCACCAGGTGTGTGACCTGCAGCAACCGACAGCTACCGGATCGTCCCAACGCTGCGTCCGTGCCGGCACAGAATCCACTCCAGCACGGTTGCGGCCCGTGAGAACCGCCTTCGGCAGACTCCATCGCCACAGGACAATTCGCCGACGCGGCTTCACCCCCAGCAGCGCGCCGGCTGCCCCGGCACGGTTGGCTCCGAATTCTCACCATGGCGTGACGGTCGGTGGTCGCGTGATGGCCAGGTGGTGGTGGTTCAGGGCGTGGTGTCGAGCGGGTCTGCTTTGGGTGGGTGATGCGCCAGGTTTGGGTGGATTCACCGGCCAGGAAACGGCAGGCGGTGCGCCATGCTCGAGACCGGCGAGGACGGCGGGTCGACGCGGTGCGTGACCGCGAGACGGTGCCGCCCTCGAACCGGTGCGTTGTTGTACATCCGAGGAAAGCGGCATCAGGACCGGATCCGGCA
Organism: Actinophytocola sp.; assembly: GCF_050699935.1. Classification (NCBI taxonomy): domain Bacteria; kingdom Bacillati; phylum Actinomycetota; class Actinomycetes; order Pseudonocardiales; family Pseudonocardiaceae; genus Actinophytocola; species Actinophytocola sp. The sequence continues at coordinate 19,610 of NZ_JBOHGB010000104.1, read as the reverse complement.
TCGACACCCGATGAGGGTCGCCCCTCCTTCCTTTCCCCTCCTGACCACTCCGCTCGCTAGGAGAGGCACCATGACCGATGTCTTCGTTTCCCGCTACCAGAAGCGGGTCCAGTTCGTGCAGGACGTCCTGCTGAGGAACTCGAAGCTCGGCGACAAGGACGCACACCGTCTCGCTGTGGAGGTCGTCCACGCCATAGACCACATCCCCGAAGAACGACGCTGACCCGACGTGGCGGTGGCGACAGGTGCGGGAATCTCCTTGCTACCGAACAGATGTTGTCGTCGCGAGATAGACGGTGGCGGTGGCTTCCCGTTGCTGCAGCGGGTTGTCGAACCGGACGATCTCGCTTCGCGCACAAGCGAAGCTCTCGGTCAGCGCGGCGGTGAACTCCTCGTTCGGCGGGTCGTTCGACCACAGCGCGAACACCCCACCCGGGTGAAGGCGGTCCGCGAGGCGTCGCAGACCCGCCGGCTGGTACAGGTCCGCGTGGCCGGCGCGCAGATGGTGTCGCGGCGAGTGATCGATGTCGACGACGATGGCGTGCCATGGTTTCTCAGGCTCCGATGCTGGGTCGAACCCGGCGCCGGAGCGCACCATCGCGAAGAAGTCACCGTGGACGAGACCACACCGCGGGTCGTCCGTCAGCTCCGCACCGAGGGGGATCAGCCCCTGCTCGTGCCACTCGATCACCTCGCCGAGCGCGTCGACCACGACCAGGCGGCGCACGTCCGAGTTCGTCAACACCGTCCGGGCCGTGAAGCCGAGTCCGAGCCCGCCCACGACCACATCCAACGGTGTGGACGCCAGCTCCGCGAGCGCCAGGCGTCCCAGCTCCACCTCGGCAACCGTGAACAGGCTCGACATCAGGAACTCGTCGTTCAGTTTGATCTCATAGACGTCCTCGTCGACGACCGGATCGCGCCGGCGCCGCAGCACGAGCACACCCATCGGCGTCGCCCGCCAGTCCAGCTCCTGGAACCGCGCACTCACCCGTTCACACTCATCGCCACACCGTAGTCACGACCCGGCACCATCGATCACCCACGCACCTGAGGAAGGTACTCGCCGCGGAGTGATCCTCAGCGCATCCGTGACGTTCGCGGCCGGAATGGGATCGTCTGGTCGAAACGTGAGACGATCAGGACATACGGCCCGCATCCGGGCTGTTCGTCCACGGTTTCACGTCTCCGGCTCGCGAGCACCGAGCGGACCCAGTGGTGGTCGCCGCCGTCACGGTTCGTTTCGTCGTCTGCTCCGCACAGCCTCACGCCGCGTCACGTCTCGGTCGACGTCGGGGGCGGCTGGCTCTACGCACCTCTCGGGAGATCCCCATTACGCTGACCGTTCCCCTCTCGCCTTCAGTGGCTGTTCCTCGCGCGCTTTCCGATGTGTACGGCTCCGGTGTCGCCGTCTGCGCCCGGCCACCGCTGGAGGTCACCGCGCCGGCGAGCAGGCACCGCCACACCCGCGACGTGTTCTCCGCCCGGCCGATCGCCGTCGCCGCGGACACGCCGCTGATCTGCAGCGCCGGCGGCACGCATCCGTTGCTGCTGGCGCACCTGCGCGATGCCGGCCTGCCCGTTGGCGCCGACCTGCGCGAGTTCCACAGCGAGGCGGAGTTCGAGACACGGGTCCGGGAGGCGATCGGCGACGGCCTGCTGATCTCGATGGAGTACCCGCAACCGGCCACGCTGTGTCCCGACGAACACGCGGTCAAGACCGCGCAGCTCGTCGGCTACCTGAACAACAAGGCCAGCATCGCCATGCTCGTCGACCCGGCCTTCCAGGCGCGGCGCAGCGTGGTGGCGCGCGCGGACCTCCCCGCGGCGACCCCCGCGGGGAGATCCTGGGTGCTCAAGGCCGCGACCGACGACGCGCACCGTGGCAATCTCGACGTGTACCTGCACCGGGCGGACGAGCGGGTCACGCTGCCGGCGTTCACCGACGTGCTTCCCGAGTTCGTGATCGAGGAGTACCTCCACATCTTCCGCAACTGGGGCATCCAGCTCTACATCACCCCGGATGCGACAGCGCGGCTGCTGGCGGTCACCGAGCAGCGGATCGACGCCGCCGGCCTCTACGACGGTGGACGGTTCGGGCGAGTCGACTCACCCCCGGCAGTACTACTCGCCGAGTGCCTGGCGATCGCCCAGCGCGCGGCCGACCTCGGCTACCGGGGCATGTGCAGCCTCGACTGCGCCCAAACCAGAGACGGCCAACTGATCGTGCTCGACCTCAACTTCCGGATCACTGCTGGGTCGATCCCGTTGCTGGCACTGCAGTCGGTCCGCCCTGACGTCCTCGACAGGCCGGCCGAGTCCCTGAACCTGACCGTGACCGCGCCGCTCACGGACCTGCTCGCCGACTTGCGCCCGGCCCTGACCGCCGGCGGCCTGCTCATCGTCGCCGGCCACGACACCACCCGCACCGACACCCCCATGCGGCAGAGCACCCTTCAACTGGTGGTCTTCGGCGACGACCCCGACGACGTAGCCACCCGTCGCCGCACGCTGGAGGCACGTGTCCGCCGACACGTTCGCGCGGTGAGCACCGATCGCGGTTGATCGAAGCGCGTCGGGTTCGACCGATCGGAGGTTATCGGTGGGTGGTGCGTGGTTCGGTGGCGATCTTGCTGTCGCGCCGGACTGGGGGACTTCAGCGGGGGTGCGGGTTGTGGCAGGTCCTTTGCTGTCAACGTCGACGTGCGCGCTCGCACTGTAGGTCGGTCGTGTGCTGCTACAGGCAGGACAATGAGGCCAGTTAACCTGCGAAATGTCATTTGACCAAACAGGGTCTACCGATTGGTTTTCGGGGAGACGCATGACACGGCGTCCTGGGGGAGAAGGCTGCGACTGGCCACGTGGATAAGTGGTCGCGTCTTCAGCTGTGCGACCGAGACGTGCCGATTATGGGGTAACAGTAACCGGCCGTGCGAATGCAGACCTCTGCTGGTGTGCGGTGCCGCACCAGCGGTCGTGTTGGATCAGCTGGCTTACCGTGGCCAGTCGGTAGCCGATGTCAAGCACGATGTCGCGCATCGCGTCCGGCATGCCATCGGGGTCGCCCCAAGGCGCAACGCTGTTCGCGGCTTCGGACTGCTGGATCTCGAACAACCTCTCGGCCGGAATGTCATGCAGCTGTGGAATGTCCGCTGTGGTCAGTCCCTTGACCTCCGAGGGCTGAGTGGCGGCGTCGAGTGTTGTCGTGGTCTAGCCAGGGTGCCAGCGCGTCGGCGCGTTCGGTGTTGCTGGTGAAGACCTTCTGATAGGCCCATTCGGTCTGCAGGGTTTGTTGAACCTTTCGATGCTCCTATGTTCAAGGCCAGAATCCGTCCCACCGCGACGCCAGCCGACTTGGCCGGATCCGCCATCACCTCGTACACCTGCGGAATCCACTTCGTCATCTCGAAACCCCTTTCCCCATGCCACGCTTCCTACCTGGTTGGACGGACTCCATTGTCTGGACGATAGCCCGGCTGGCCTGTCCTCGACATGGCCTTGGCCAGACGACGCTTCATGCGTAAGGTGTTCGTCATTTTCGGGTGGCACCAGCGGATCCAGGCTCTCGCGTCGATGGTCGACGACGACAACGAGCACCAGAGATCAAGTCATATTGATGCACCCGGTGATGCCCTGCGCGTGGTCCTGTGTGGACGGTGGTCTGGGATCTGGCGGTGACGAGGCGTCTGAACTTGGCGCGCAGTCGTTCGGTGCCGGATTTCGCTGGCGCAGGTCCCACAGCTGGGCCGCAGCGCCCCACCTGGCTCGGGTGGGCCTGCCTGGGGGAAATCCCCCAGGCAGAAGACGGCCGTTAGCCGGGGCCCGCTCGGGCGGGCGCGTGCCTAGCGTGATCTTCCGTAGGCACCAACGACGGAAGGAGCTCGGGGTGATCGAGGCCAGGAATCTCACCAGGCGATACGGACCGACAGTCGCGGTCGACGCGCTCAGCTTCGACGTGCGGCCGGGGAGCGTCACCGGCTTCCTCGGCCCCAACGGGTCGGGCAAGTCCACCACGATGCGGCTGATCCTCGGGCTGGACCGGCCCGACGCCGGCCAGGTGCGGGTCGGCGGCCGCCGCTACCGTGAGCTGCGCTGGCCGCTGCGCGAGGTCGGTGCGCTGCTCGAGGCCAGAGCGTTCCATCCGGGCCGTAGCGCCCGCAGTCACCTGGCTGCGCTGGCCGCCAGCAACGCGATTCCGCGGGCCAGGGTCGACGAGGTGCTCGACATGGTCGGCCTGACCAGCGCGGCCGGGCGGCGGGCCGGGAAGTTCTCCCTCGGGATGGGGCAGCGGCTGGGGGTTGCCGCGGCGCTGCTGGGCGATCCGGCTGTGCTGCTGCTGGACGAGCCGGTGAACGGGCTGGATCCCGAGGGAGTTCGCTGGATCCGCGACCTGCTGAAGTCGCTGGCCGCGCAGGGCCGCACGGTGTTCGTGTCCAGCCACCTGATCAGTGAGATGGCACTGACGGCCGAGCGGTTGGTGGTGATCGGCCGGGGGCGGCAAGGTCACAGTGCACTGAGCCTGTTGAGAACTGAGCGCGGTTACGCTGACCTGCAGTTTGCCGAAATTTTCGTCGCCATCGTCGGTGTAGGAGACGTCAAAGCCCTGCAGGCATACCTGCACGAGGTCAGTCCCGCTCGGCACTGTCAGATCGACCGTCTGCGTGCTTGTACTCAGTGTCGACGCCGGGAAAGTAAAGGTGACCGGCTCGATCTGCTGGATGGTGTACATCGAAATCCTCTCGCGTCAGCACCCGCTGGGCTAGGGGTGCACGGCATGCCGGACCGAAAACAGTTGGGTGATCCCGTAGTCACCTGTGATTAGCAACCTTGGACGACGGCCAACCTGTCTACAGGTAGAGATCGATCCACATTCCATCCCACGTGTAATGCCGTTTTGCGTCGTAAAAGTTCCGTTGACTTCGGTGTAGGGCAGTACAGTACCGTCCGCCGGATCGTAAAGCTCTGTCGGGCTGACCGTGATCCAGTGATCCCCGCCAGCCACCACCACCAGCCGAACCTTATTGGCTGCGACCGGACTGTAGGCTTGCACAATATTCGGCAGAAGGCCCATAGCTTGGAGGAGAAACGCCTCGACCTGATAGAGGTCTCCCATATTCGGGATCTGGTTCACTCCGAACTGCTCCCAGAATTGCCGAGCATTCTGAGTGAGATTGAGAGCGGCTTGGAATGGGTGACCAGCGTGGGTGGCGTCCCGGACGACACTCAGGAGAGCGGACGGCGGGTTGCGGCCGCGCAGGGTTGTGTTGGGTTGCCCGCCGTAGCCGTACCTCGCCGCCGGCGGTGTGGATTGCGGGTTGAGTTGCAGGACGCGGTGCTGCTGATGCGTTCCTGCACGCCGTGCGAGAGAACGTAACCCACGGTCTGCCGTTGTCTCGACGTGATCGCGAGGCGGCGGTCACGCGGATCATTCATATGCACACTGACTTGTCGGACCGGGCGATCGCGGCCGTGGTGGGGCTGAGCCCGCCGACCGTCGGCGCGATCCGGCGACGTGCGACTGCAGGAGATCCCCAGTCGAACACTCGAGTCGGCCGGGATGGGCGAGTGCGGCCCTTGAACGCTGTCGATGGTCGCCTGCGCGTGAGCGAGATCGTCGCCGCCCGTCCGGACGCATCGCTACGGGAGATAGCCAGGGAGGCGAACGTTTCCGTCAGCACAGCGCGTGACGTGCGGCAACGTATTCGTCGGGGGGAGGACCCGGTGCCCAACCGATCGGCTTCGGTCGCCGTCCAAGTGCCCAGCCCTCGCGGGGCCAACCAGCCGAGACCTCTCGACCGCGGTGCGTCTGCTCTCGACCTACTTCGCAAAGACCCGTCGCTGCGCTTCACGGATGCCGGTCGAAGGTTGTTGCAGTGGATGGGCGTGCATACGATCCATGACGAGCCCGAGCGTGTCGTCAACGCCGTTCCCGCGTACTGCACAGAGATCGCGGTCGCGCTGGCGCGCCGCTGTGCCGAGGCTTGGACGCGCCTGGGAAATGATCTTGAGGAGCGCGCACGAGATACGGTGACTTGGAGTAACCACGGCCCAGGGACCCGTCGGCGTCGCAGCGGCGCCGCGCGACATGACAGCTCGGCCGATCACCGAACACGAGGGTGAGTGAGCGCTTGCGACGATTGTCGTAAACAATGGCGATGTGACTCTGTTGCGCTTCGGGCCGGACGCGCTGCAGGCGAGCAGGTTCGCTTTGTCTCCGCTTGCCGAGACGCTCAGCGAAGTGACCCGCCTGCGGCAGGCACTCGACCGGCGGGCCGCGAGTCCACACGTCCAAGCTTTCGGTCACTGGCTGGACGCGGACCCGTTCGTCAACGGGTTGCTCCGGCTGGTGACCGCCACCAAGTACCTGCCCGACTTTGCGGCCATACCGCCCGGCGACGGGCTCAACGGCAGCCTCGCCGACGAACTGGCAGCCATACGCGCGATCGACGACGCTGACGCCCACGCCATGCTCGCAGAGGCACAGCGGTCCGCCTGGGCCAGCGACGGGATCGCGTGGGCCGACGTCACGGGGATCACCCGCCGCGTCGCCGACGCCTTCGCTGACAGTTGGGCGCGATTCGTCGGGCCGGACTGGGCACGGCGCCGAGCTATCATGGAACGCGACATTCACCACCGCGCGGGTTTGATCGCGGTAAGCGGGTGGCGGCATGCCTTGGACGGTATGGCGCCCGGCGTCCAGTGGGTTGGTCACGACGCGATCCAATTCTCCACACAGACTTACCCCGACCGCCACATCGGGAGCGACGGTCTCATCTTTGTCCCCCACACCGGTTTGTCCGGGCGGTGGACATGCGAGTCAGCATCGCGGATCGCGTTCGTGTATCCGGCCAAGGGAGCCCTCGCAGGCTACTCGCAAGTAGACGGCGGCGTGGGCCGCCTTGTCGGACAGGGGCGGGCTCGCGTAATCGCCGAACTGCGGATGTCGGCGACACCATCACAATTGGCGGCCGTGCTGGGGATCTCGCTCGGCACTGTGTCCGCTCACCTGGCGGCTTTGCGCGAAGCGCGAGTCGTGACTACCCGTCGAACCGGCCGGGCGGTCTACTACGAACTCACGTCAGCTGGAGACGACCTCGCGCGTCTCGTCACGGCCGACAATGGAACGGACGGATAATCCCAGCGACAGAATCTCGCTTCGATCGCCAGCGTGCATACAGCCCGCTGGCCGCATTCGATCTGTGGTGCGTGGTCAGCGCTTGACGGTGCCTTCACGCAGCCGGTCGATCATTCGGTGCGTGGCGTCGAGTGGGGTTTCTGCATCGGTAACGTCGGCGGCGGCGATGCCGGCGTTGCGGACCGCGACCTTTTCGTTCCACTTCTGCATGCCCTCGAAGGGGATCGTTTCACCGGAGATGTAGGCAGGATATCGCCGGTAGGTGTTGATCCCTGTGGCGGGTTCGCCGCGGACCAGAATCGGATCCAGATAGAGGCCGTCGCTGAGAATCCGGGTGCTCGCCGGAATATATCCGACATCCAGTCCGCACCGGCGGCGCGGAGACGTGTTTGGCTCGGAGCAGTGCAGGATGTTCGGGTGGTGGATCTCGATGTCGCCGGGCTTAAGTTCGATGTCGACGATCCCGCGCCGTTCCGACCACTCCCGGACCAGTTCCTCGTCCGACGCCGAGAACAGCATGTTCGGCGATTCGGCCTGGCGGGTGGGCTGGTAGAGCGGCAACCGGTGGGTGCCGGGGATCACGCGCAGACAGCCGTTCTCCGTGGTGCACTCATCGACGGCGATCCACACGGTCAGCGCCATCATCGGGTCGAGCTTCCAGTACGCGCCGTCCTGGTGCCACAGCACCGGCTGGCCGTCGTAGGGCGGTTTGCATATGTAGTGGGCCGTGAAACACGCGATGTCCGGTCCGAGGAAGAACTCGGCGATGTCGACCAGCCGGGGTTCGGAGACAAGCCGTACCCAGAAGGCATCGTTGCGGATCAGCGGGTGGTGAAAATGCTCTGGGCGCAGGTCCGGATACCGGTCGGTGAGCCACACCACGTGCTCTTTGGTCTCTTCCAGCAGGTTCGCGGGAATCGCGTTGCGGATGATGCTGAACCCGTTTTCCTCGTACTCCGCGCGAACCTTTTCCAGGATACTAACGAAACTCCCTCGCTCGCGGTTTTGGGGGCCGGGACGATGATGGGTGTCAAGAACACGGCGGATCGCGCCATGTCCGCTTCCGCCCCAGTGTCGAACCAGGTTAGCGGAATGCTCGGCGAGCCACCAGAAATCTGATGGCATCAATTGCCGCGCCGGGCATTGCCAAGGTTCTGCGGCTGATTGACCTTGTGTCTGATGTGACCTCACCGTACATTCGCTCAATCTGAGCCAGTCGACCTTCGGAGCCCGTGTACGACTGACAAAAGTGTTCAGTCGTACACCCGGCGAACGCGCCGACCGGGGAGTGAATGTTGAACGACATCGTGTCGCCTGCCTTGTCCGCACCGGTTCGATCCGGGACACGGCCGGAACCACTGCCGGTCTCGTCCGCCCAGCTCCGTATCTGGTTTCTCGATGAGCTGCACGGCGCGTCGCCGGCGCACAACCTGCCGATCGTCGTCCGGCTCCACGGCGCACTGAACAGGGCTGCGCTCGAGGCAGCACTTGCCGACGTCGTCACCCGTCACGAGAGCCTGCGCACCGTGTTCGCCGAGGTCGCTGGACAGCCGGTGCAGCACATACTGCCCGCTGGGCAAGCGCGGCCAGTCTTCGAAATCCGCCGAAGCAGCCCCTCAGGCCTGAACGGGGATCTGGCCGCGGTGGCCGCGCGCCCGTTCGACCTGGCAAAGGAAATACCGGTGCGGGCGAGTCTGTTCGAGGTCGCCGCCGATGAGCACGTGCTGGTCCTGTTGCTACACCAGATTGCCTGTGACGGGTGGTCGACGGGTTCGCTCGGCCGGGATCTCGCGGAGGCCTACGACCCTCGCCGCCAGGGTGCCGCCCCGGACTGGGCGCCGCTGCCCGCGCAGTATGCCGACCACACGCTGTGGCAACGGCAGCGGCTCGGCGACGCGGCCGATCCGCACAGCCTCGCGGGCAGGCAGCTGGCGTTCTGGCGGACGGCGTTGTCCGGGCTGGGCAACGAGATCGGCCTGCCGTTCGACCGGCCGCGGTCCGCGCGATCCGGCTTCCGAGGGGAGTCGGTCAGATTCGAGATCCCGCCCGAGCTGCACGCGCGACTGGCCGCGTTGTCCCACCGCACCGGCACGACCATGTTCATGGTGCTGCATGCCGGGCTCGCGGTGCTGTTGAGCAAGCTGACCGGTGAGCTGGACGTGCCGATCGGCACGCTCGTCGCGGGACGCGATCACGAGGCGTCGAACGAGCTCGTCGGCTCCTTCGCGAACACCGTCGTGCTGCGGACCGACCTCGCGGGGAATCCGTGCTTCGTCGACCTGCTGAACCGAGTGCGCGACGTCAGGCTAGCCGCCCTCGCACACCGGGACGTCCCCTTCGAACAGGTCGTGGAGGTGATCGCGCCGGAACGAATCCCAGGGCGCAACCCGCTGTTCCAGGTGCTCATGACGGCCCGCCCGCGGGAGCACGACTGGCGGCTGCCCGGGCTGCGCACGACCGTGTACGAACCCGACCTTGGTGTGTCCACGCTGGACATGATCTTCGACTTCGGCGAGCGACACGGACCGGCCGGGACCGCGGCGGGCATCGTAGGCGAAGTGCGGTTCAGTGCCGACCTGTTCGACCGCGGGAGTGTCGAGACGATCGCCGACCGCCTGGTCCGCGTGCTCGCGGCGGTGGCCGCGGAGCCAAGCAGGACGAGCGGTGAGATCGACGTCCTTTCTGCCGCCGAGCGCGAGCAGATCCTTCGCGACTGGAACGACACCGCGAGAAACGTCGCTCCGGGCACCGTGCCGGAGTTGCTGGAGGCACGGGCGTCGACAGCGCCAGACGCGGTGGCGGTGCGGTTCGGTGACTCGGTGTTGACATACGGCGAGTTGAACGCTAGAGCGAACCAGGTTGCTCGTCGTCTGGTGGCTCGGGGCGCCGGACCCGAGTCGGTGGTGGCGCTGTCGATGCCCCGGTCGCTGGATCTGGTCATCGCGGTGTGGGCGACGTTGAAGGCCGGCGCCGCGTACTGTCCGGTTGATCCGGAGTACCCCGCCGAGCGAGTGTCGTTCATGCTGGCGGACTGTGGTCCTCAGCTGGTTCTGACGGGACCAGTGGATGCACACGACATGGCGGACACGAATCTGACGGACGCGGACCGGGTCGCGCCGCTGCTGCCGGCACACCCCTGTTACGTGATCTATACGTCGGGGTCGACCGGCGCGCCGAAGGCGATCGTGATGCCCGGTGCGCCGTTGCTGAACCTGATGAGCTGGTACCGGAGAACGGCGGTGGCGCGGAGTTCGTCGCCGCACCGGGTCGCCAACTTCTCGTCGATCAGCTTCGACATGGCAATGATGGAGATCCTGATCGCCGCCGTGAGCGGGGGGTGCCTGGAGATCCCGGACGAGGAGACTCGTCGGGACCTGGACGCGTTAGTGGCGTGGCTCGCGGACACCGGAGCGAATGAGATCTTTGTGCCCAACCTCGTCCTCGCCGCCATCGTCGACGCCAGCCGAGGCGCCGCCGTCGGCCTGCCCGAGCTGCGGCACGTCGTGCAGGGCGGTGAGGCCTTCGGATTGACCGCCGAGCTGGCGGCGTTCCATCGAACGGCGCCCGACCGTCGCCTGACGAACTACTACGGGCCGAGCGAGACGCACGTGACCACGACGTTCGACCTGCCGGCCGACCCCGGGCAGTGGCCTGTCGAGCCGCCGATCGGGCGGCCGATAGATAACATGCGAACCTACGTGCTCGACCGGTGGCTGCAGCCGGTGCCGCCCGGAGTGACCGGCGAGTTGTACATCGCGGGAGCGCAACTGGCCCGCGGATACCTGAAGCGGCCGGACGTCACCGCGGCCCACTATGTTCCCGACCCGTTCGGTGCGCCGGGAAACCGGATGTACCGGACCGGCGACCTAGTGCGCTGGCGTGCCGACGGGGAGCTGATGTTCGTCGGCCGCGTGGACGACCAGGTGAAGATCCGGGGATTCCGGATCGAGCTCGGGGAGATCGAGGCTGTGCTGCGACGCCACGCCGAGGTAGCCCAGGTTGCCGTGATCGCGGTGCGCCAGCGCATCGTCGCCTATGTCGTGCCCGTGACCGCGACGTTAACACCCGCTACCCTGCGCCGCCACGCGGCCCGCTCGTTGCCGCGCCACATGGTACCCGCGTTCCGGATCGTCGAAAGCCTGCCGTTGACGCCCAACGGGAAGCTCGACCGGAAAGCCCTGCCCGTACTGGCCGAGGAGACGGGCCGAAAACCGTCGGGCCGGGTCGAGGAGGCCGTCTGCGACGCGTTCGCCGAAGTCCTCGGGGAACCGGTGACCGACGTCGACCGGAGCTTGTTCGCGCTGGGCGGCCATTCCCTGGACGTAGTCCGGATCGTGCACGGTATTCGACGGCGCCTCGGGGTGGCGTTGCCGGTCTGGGAAGCTTTCGCGCATTCGACGCCGGCCGGAATCGCGCAGTTTATCGACCTGGACAAACCTACTGCCCGCAAATAGGATATAAAACTGCCGTGACAATCAATTTGAAATGGGGGTGTCCTATGTCGTACAACCACTGAACATAGTCCGGAGGGCGGGTGATTCCTGCTGCTCCTCAGGTCATGCGGCCCGCAGTGGGAGAACTGAGGTTTCGTGACCCGAATAGGACGCACGCCGTGCGCGTCTGCGTTTCCGACGTGCGAACAAGGAGCGATGACGGGCGCGTCGGCGTGCGCCCTGCGCGGCGTTTCCGGGATGCCTTCGTACCCGAGAACCGCCACGACCGTTGAGTTCAATCGAAGGCGGCAACAGGTGAGCACCATCCCCGTTTACGATCCGCTGCGGTCCGAAATGATTCACGACCCGTATCCGACCTACGCCAGGCTGCTCGCCGAGACGCCCATCCACTGGCACGAGGGGATGGGCGCGTGGGTGGTCGTGCGGCACGCCGACTGCCTGCGTGTGCTCCGCGAACACGAGACGTTCGCCCGGGACCCTCGCCGCAACGGGGAGAAGATCCCGGAGTTCCGGCAGAACGTCCAGATGATGGACCCGCCAGAGCAGACGCCGTTGCGCCGGCTCCTGGTGAGTGCGATGCGTGCCCAGGACAAGGAGAAGCTCTTCGACGACGCGGTCACGTTCGTCCGTGGCGCGCTGACCGGGCAGCGACCGGACCAGCCGTTCGACTGGATGTCGCGGGTGTCCGCGCCCTTCGCGCTCCACATGTCCTCGGCACTGCTCGGTGTTCCAGTGCCAGACGGGTCGGACTATGCCGGGATCTCCCACGGCATCGCGCTCCGGATGGACGCCGGCCTGGCGCCAGAGAACATCCCGGAAGGAGACGCCGCTCGCCAGCGCCTGAACGACCTCGGTGAGAGTTGGTTTCCGCGCCCGGAGGGGGACACCGGCCTCGTCGCGCAGCTCATCCGGCGTGCGGACAAGGAGGTGCACGGCGGTCACTACATCCGGAACTCGGCCGCGATGATGTTCAACGCGAGCTACGGGACCATCTTCGCCATGGTCGGCAACGCGGCTCTCCTGCTGGCGACCGTTTCCGGACTGCTGGAGGAGGTGGCGCGGCCTGCCATCCGGCAGACCGGTGTCGACGAGCTCGTCCGGTTCGACGGGCCTGCGCAGGGCACGAGCCGGATCGCGGTCGCGGAGACGGTCATCGAGGGCGCGCGCATTGCCGCGGGGGACACCGTCGTGACGTTGCTCGCCGCCGCCAACCACGATCCGCGGGTCTTCGCCGATCCCCAGGAGATCAAGCTCGATCGCCGGCCGAACCCCCATCTGGGCTTCGGTTCGGGACCACATGCCTGTTTCGGCTCCGAGTTCGGCAAGCTGAGCGTCTCCGCGGTGATCAGCGCGTTGAACGACGAAGGTATGCGGCTGCGTGTCGCCGCGCAGCCCACCCGCCGCACCACCGCCACGGTACGGAGCATGGACGTTCTTCCGGTGTGTCTCGAACGGTGACCCTTGCGCGGCGACGGCCGCTGGACCTAAGGATGTGGTAGGCGTGCACGCGGTGCTCCTGGGAGCGGAACACGAGGCGATCGAGGAGCTGGTCCGCATCGGACACTCCGTCACGGTGCTGTACGTGGCACACGACCGGGTGGTGCTCGAGGGCTGCCGGCATCTGGTAACGCGCTGCGCCTTCCTGCCGTCGTTCGACCGGCCGGAGCTCGCGTGGGCGGCCCTGATCCACCTCGGCGTCGCCGACGAGGTCGACGTCGTCATCGCCGGCCACGAGTTCGCGGTGACCACGGCCGCGATGCTGAACGACATGCTGGGGTGCAAGAACCGGATGGAACCCGCGGTCGCGCTGGCCGGACGCGACAAGGCGCTGCAGAAATGCCTGTGGCACCGGCACGGTGTCCCGACCGCACGATTCAGGGTGTGCACCGAGCGACCGGCCAGTGCGGAGGTGCTCCGCCACGCGCTCACCGACCTGGCTCCGCCCTACGTGGTCAAGCCGACAGCGGACGGTGGCGCCCATCTCGTCTTCCGCGCCGAGACGGTCGAGGAGCTGTACGACGGGCTCGTCACGGCGGAGTTGGAGACGTTCATAGTTGAGGAGTGGCAGGCGGGGGACGAGTGGCATTTCGACGGCGTCTTCTCCGACGGCCGCATCGAGAACCTCATGGTCTCGCACGACGCGACACCCGTGATCGAAACCAAAGCCGGCAGCCCGTTCCGGTCGATCGCGTTGCCCGTCAAGGAGTACCCCGAGCTGTACGACGAGGCCCGCGCGTTCGCGGAACGCTGTCGGGCAGCGCTCGGGGGCCGGTACGGCACCTTCCATCTCGAGGTGTTCGGCGGACCAGGCAAGTTCGTCGCCGGCGAGCTCGCCTGGCGCCCGGCAGGGGGCCTGATCAGCGTCAGCGCACTACACACCATCGGGGTGAGCCTCTGGGCGGCGCACGCACGCGTCCACGTCGGAGCGAGTGTCGCGGCGCCCGAGTTCGAACCCACCGGCGTCTTCGGTTTCGTGTGTCTGCCGGTCAAGTCCGGTTTTCGCAACGGCTTGACGAGGGCGGACCTGGAGCGCATTCCGGGCGTCCGCCACCTTCGCATGAAGGTGGCGCCGGGAGAGGTCATGAAGGAGATGAAGACGAGCTCGATCGCCGTCGGTTGGGCCGTCATCGAGGGAGACGACGTCTCGCACTGCCAGAAGCGGGTGGAGGATGCGATCCGGCTCGTGACACAGATGCACGAGGCGAAGAGCGAAAGCCCCCACACGCCGTGAGAATTCACCTCAACCTGTTCCTGCTGCTACCAGGGCACCACGACTCCGCATGGCTGCACCCGGAGTGCGAGTCGGCCCGCGTCACCGATGTCAGCTACTACCTGGAGCTCGCGCGGGTCGCCGAGCAAGGGCTGATGGACTCCGTGTTCGTCGCTGACGCGCTCTGGCACAAACCACGCAGCAACTACTGCGCCGGCCTTGAGCCGCTCACGCTGCTGAGCAGCCTCGCCGCCGGAACCGACCACATCGGACTGATCGCGACCGGGTCGACCTCCTACTACGAGCCGTTCCACCTCGCGCGGATGTTCGCGTCACTCGATCATATCTCGGGTGGGCGCGCCGGCTGGAACATCGTCGTGTCGAACAGTGTCAACGAGGCCAGGAACTTCAACAGGTCGACGATGCTGTCCCACCGAGAGCGGTACGAGCGTGCGGAGGAGTTCGTGGAGGTCGCTAACCGGCTCTGGGCGTCGTGGGACGACGACGCGGTGATCTGGGACCGGGCCAGCGGTCACTACACCGACCCGGACCGGATCCACCTCGTCGAACACCGGGGCGAGCACTTCGCGGTCCGCGGGCCGCTCAACATCCAGCGTTGCCCTCAGGGGCGCCCGTTCATGGTGCAGGCGGGCGCGTCGGAAGCGGGCAGGGCGTTTGCCGCCCGCCACGCCGACGCGGTGTTCACGGTGCAGGAGAACGTCCGCGACGGCGCGCGGTTTCGCACGGAGATGCGCAGGCGCGCCGCGGCGCACGGGCGCACCGTCAAGGTGCTGCCGGGTTTGCTCCCGATCGTCGGCTCGACGCAGGCCGAGGCCGACGAGAAGAAGCGTGAGCTCGTCGGGATGCAGGCCACCGACTACGCCCTCGAGCACGTCTCGATGATGCTGAACGTGGATCTCACCGGCTGTCCCCTCGATGCGCCCTTCCCGGTGCACCGCCTCCCCCCGGCGGACAGCATCCAGGGCAACCGCACCACCTACGAGCTGATCACCGGGATCGCCCGTCGCGACGGCGTCACGGTCGCCGACGTCCTCGCTCTTCAGGGTTTCGGGCGCGGGCATCTGGTGGTGCCGGGTACGCCGGAGCGGATCGCCGACGTCATCGAGGACTGGGTCCACAGCGGGGCGGCCGACGGGTTCAACATCATGCCGCCCGTCTTTCCGGTCGGCCTCACGGACTTCGTCGACGAGGTCGTGCCTATGCTGCAGAAACGTGGACTCTTCCGCACCGAGTACGGCGAAACCCTGTTGCGGAGCCGCTATGCATGAGCGAGCCGACGAGTCCCGTCCCGACCGGCGGGAAAGGTCGGAGCCGGACGGCACGGCGGAGATGGTCGAGCAGCTCCGGCGACACCTTGCGTCCTGCCTTCCGCGTGAGGCTGTCCCGGCACGGTTCGTGTTCGTCGACACGTTGCCGACGTTGCCCAGCGGAAAGGTGGACAGAGCCGCCCTCGAGGGCCTCACCGGCGCGTACCCTTCCTGGCCGGAACCGCAGGCAGATGCGGCCACGGACGATCTTCAGTTTCTCCTGCGGCTCTTCACCAGGGAGCTGTCCCAGGTCCACATCGACCCCGACGAGGACCTGACCCGGTTGGGGGTCAACTCCATCCTCCTGACGAAGGCCTGCACGGCATGGACCGAACGCACCGGCCGATACGTCGACGACGCTCGCCTGCGCAAGGACCCGACGATCCGCAACATCATCGCCTACTCCGCACCGGACGGATGGGATCCGGACGGCGCCGAAGTCGTGGTCGAGGACCATCGCTTCGAAGTCCCGCTCGACCACGACGCCCCGGCCGGGCCGTCGATCGTCCTTTTCGCACAGACGGTGGCGCGCCGTTCGGCCGCGGCTGGTGAGCTCCCGTACCTGCTCTTCCTCCAGGGCGGTCCCGGCGGGCAGTGCCCCGATCCGCGCAGCCTGGTGCCCACCTGGCTCGACGCGGCGCTGGACCGCTACCGGGTGGTGCTCCTCGACCAGCGTGGCGGCGGTCGCAGTTCGCCGGTGACCGCCGACCTCATCGAGGGCCTGACGGCGACCGCGGCCATGGCGCGGCTCCGGTGCTACCGGGCGGACGCCATCGTCCGGGATGCGGAGTTCCTGCGTGAGCGGGTTCTGCGGATCCCGAGGTGGGCGCTGTTCGGGGAGAGCTACGGCGGTTCCATCGCACTGACCTACCTGTCCAGCTTTCCTGACCGGATCGACCGGGTGTTCGTCTCCAGCGGGCTCATCGGGCCGTTCAGCACCGTCGACGAGGTGTTGCGCGACACGCTGGCGGTGAGCAAGAAGAAGAACGCCGAGTACCACGAGAGATATCCGGGCGACGCGGCGATCCTCGACCGGATAGTCGACCACCTGGAGGAACACGAGGTCGGGCTGCCGACGGGAGAACGACTGTCGCGCGAGCGCCTCGGGTTGCTCGGTCTGAAGTTCGGCTTCGACGGCGGGATGGCGGCGGTGCACGACCTCCTCCAGTCCGCCTGGGACGGTGACGACCTCGCCGAGGATTTCGTGCAGGCGGTTGCCGCGAGGACGCTCATCTCGAACTCGCCCCTGTACTACTTGCAGGAGTACATCTACGGACTGCCCGGACGTGCGACCGAGTGGGCAGCGGAGCGGCTCTACGCGGCCGAGCCGGCGCGCGGCGCGCGGCGGTTTCACTTCTACGGCGAAGTGGTCTTCCGGTGGATGTTCCGTCAGCTCCCTGCCCTCCGCCCGTTCACCGAGGTGGCCGACGAGCTTGCCAGGTTCACGGGCTGGAGCGGTCTCTACGACATCGAGAAGCTGGCTCGGAACACGGTGCCCGTGTACGCCGTGGCAGCTGTGGATGACCTGTACGTCCCATTCATGCACCAGGTTCGCACCGCGCAGCGGATCGGCTCCTGCTGGCTGCTCCTCTCGGCGGACTACAGCCACGCGGGATTGATGAACGACCGCGAAGGCGTCGCTCGGCTACTCGCGTTCGGAGCCGGCGCGGGGTGAGCTGGTGACCGGCGGTGCTCACGTGCGGAGGTTGCGGACGTCGCGGTTCAGGAGAGGCGCCACACAGACGACCATGAAGGCGATGCCACAGACGAGGCTGACCTTCTTCGCGCCGTACGTCGCGGCGAGTGGGCCCACGGCCAGTTGGGAGAGCGGGATGGCCAAATAGGACAGCAGGTCGTCGTAGGCGGCGACCCGTGAGAGGGACTCTTCCGGGACAGCCGCTTGAAGTGTGCTCTCCCAGGTGATGGCAGCGACGGTGAAGCCGAGGCCGCCGACGAAGGCGGCCGCCGCCACGATCCATGCGTCCCCGGACAGGCCGACCGCCAGCAGGGGGACGCCCGCGAGGGTGCCCCAGAGCCGCCCGTCTCGCAGTGGGCGGCGCAGGACGATCTTGACGGCGACGACGCTCATCACCAGCAGCCCGACCGCTCGCACAGTCTGCACGGTGCCCCAGCCCACCGCGCCGTCGTTTCCGGACACCACCTGCGGGCCCAGCACGTTCCACGGTCCGACGTTGAACGCGTTGACGAGGGCGAACGATATGGTCATGATGACCACCCACCGCATCGACCGGAAGACCGACCAGCCGTCGACGAGGTCGCGCCACAGCGCCTTGTTGGCCGCGGGCGGCCGGCTTGCCCCCGGAATGCGAGTGAAGGCCGCCGCGGCCAGGAGGTAGGTGGCGGCGTCGGCCGCCAGGGCCCACCCGCCACCAACCGTGGCCACGAGGACGCTGGCGACCATGGGACCGAGAATCCGCACGGTGTTCTGGCTGCTGGCTAGGAGCGCGTTGGCGCGCTGGAGGTCATGGCGCTCGACGAGCTCGGGCACGATGCCACGGAGCGCGGGTTGCGAGAACGCGCTCACGCCGCCGTTGACGAGGGCGAGCCCGGCGACCACGGAAAGGTCGTAGTGGTTCGTGATCAGGATGACGGCCAGCACGGCCATCGTGGCGGCGGTGGCCAGGTTGGTCACGATGAGCACGGTCCGCCTGCGTACGCGGTCGGCGACTGCGCCGCCCACGAGCAGGAGCACGAGGGTGGGGATCATGTTGGCGGCCAGGACGATGCCGAGATCGGCCGCGCTGCCGGACGCCTGGAGGACGGCGAGCGCGAGCGCGACGGTGGTCATGGAGGAGCCGGCCAGGTCGACGGTCCTGCCGACGAAGAACCAGCCGAACCGGCCCTTCAACAGGCTCCGCACCGGCGTGGGGCGTGCGCTCGCTGTATCGGTCACGTCGTCAATATCGGGTACGGCCCCGCTGCCCGTGAACTCTTGCGACATATGTCGTAAGGACCCGCTCGGACGGCTGCCAATGGCTCCATGCTCCGCCGCGCGCCGAAACCGATGCCCCCACCAGCTTTTTCCCGCAGGTGGCCGGACATTGTCCAGGGCGGTGAACGCGTACTCGTCGGCGAGTCGACGACACGGGAAAAAGCGCTATCCTGATCGGGCGGCCACGGCCGAACCCATTACGCGAAAACGGTTTCACGGAATCGGTCACCGCCTGTTTCTCGGTACGTGGCTATCTCGTGGGCCGAGCCGACGTTTTCGGTCGAATTTCGAGACTGTTCGGCGGCCACGTTCACCCGCACGAGGGAGACCGACAGGAGGAAACTCCCATGCAGACCCCGGAAACGAACGACCATGCGGCCGACGCGACGAGTCCGACGGAAGTCGAGGAATCGGCAGTCGAATGGTTGCGCGGCGAGCTCGACGACACGAACATCACGGGTTCCGACAACTTCCTCGACATCGGTGGTTACTCGCTGATGTTCTCGAGGCTGAACAGATTCCTCCGCGAATCACACGGAATCGTCCTCGACATGAGGGCCACCTACGCGGAGCCGCTCAACGTGGCCGTGACGAAGACGCAGTCAGTGAACAAGTAGCAGGCAACGGAGTCGACTATGACCAGCAGTACCGAACACATGGATTTCGCCCTTTCCGCCGATGAGCTGGCTTCGTTTCACGAGAACGGCTACATCGGTCCGGTGACCGTATACACCGCCGACGAGATGGACCGGATCTGGAAGACGGTTCAGCGAGAGTCGCTCGACCGGTCGCGAGCCGCGTATTCGGATGTCGACCCGCGGATCGGGGCGCCGAACATCATCAACTACGACCGCCACCTCGATATCGACGTGCTGGCCCAGCACGTGTGCAATCGGAAGATCGTCGACAGGGTGACGTCGATTCTCGGCCCGGACGTCCTGTGCTGGCGGACCGAGTTCTTCCCCAAGTATCCGGGTGACGAGGGCACCGACTGGCACCAGACCGACACCTTCGCGAACGCCAGTGGCAA
>NZ_JBOHGB010000103.1:0-25200 GCF_050699935.1 Actinophytocola sp. | reverse complement strand
GCCGCAGCCGCCTCACCGATCTCTTGTGTCACAACCTGATGATCTTGAGGCGGCTGCCCACACGATCAGCAAGGGTTCATCGACACCCTGACCAGCCAAGATCATCTAAGTGCGGCTGTCGTACTAGGAAGACCGGGGGTGGCGCCCTTCGTCGCTCGATCGAGAAGATCTTGAAGGATGCTGCGTTCGAGCAGGTCCCGGACGGTGGGCCTGGCGCGGGTCGGTGGAGGCTTTCTGGAACGGCTGGTGCCCCGTTCGGGGGTGATCTCGAGCCGCTGGTCGAAGCTGCTCGGGGTGTGGCTGATGTTCGAGTGCCGAAGTGGACTAGTGATTCCCGGCGTCCGCCTCTGGCGGATCACGCCTCCCTGGTGGCGATCATGCGAGCTGTGTTGACCAAGGCGGAGGGAAGTCTGGAGTTGGCACAGTTGGTCTTCGTCTTCGCGCAGCGCTTCGCCGCAGCCCTGGATCCGATCGTGGTCTCTGTGGCCGATGTTGCTGAGTCTGGCGAGTTGCCGTCCTGGGAACCGACCGCTGAGGATCTCGTGATCGCGGCCGACACCGAACTCGACACGGCGTGTGCCGCGGTCGCGGTCCACGCGCGATTGTCCGCGGACGAGAGGACGATCGTCCCTGTTCTGGATGATGTCGCGGCAGTGCGGGAGAGGCTGGGCCTCGGGAGGTCCCGGCCGTACCAGATGATTAAGCGTACGAGGGCGAAGTTGGTTGAACTGGCTGGCACGGGGCCGGATGCCCAGCAGATCGTGCTGGAGGTGATCGAGCTGTGTCGTTGACACCTACTCATCTCGCGCATAGCCGGACGGTTCGCTCGTTGCGACGTCAGACACGGGTGACGACTCATGAGGTCGACCGCATCGGGAGGACAACGTGAACGATCCGACCGTATCCGACCGCCTTCTCGAACTCGCGAGCCGGGCTCGCGTTCCGGATGTCTTGACCGAAGCTGGCCGTGAGGCTCGCTTCGGTGAACCACGTTCTGTGCAGGTCCAGCGGGGCCAAGTGTGGAGAGCGTGCTGGAACGAGGTGTCCCTGCTGGTGCTGTTGCTCGACGTCGGCGAATTCGACGTCACCATGATGCCGGTGACCGTGGATCCGCCCGCCGAGGACGAGCACTGCCTCGTCTTGGAACCCTCGAGTACCGTATTCGGTATCCCGGTGACCGTGTGGAGAGGGCTGCGGGCCGAGTTGCCCGTTCGGGTGCTCGACGCAGTCCTCGACCAGTGGACGAACGAGTTCGTGAACGCTGCGAACCAGCCCGTCGGAGCCGACACGGGCCTGCCACCGAGGTCACGTCGCGGGACTCCCATTCCGTCGGAGTTCGACCCGGCCGCTTCGATCAGGGCTGAGATCCTCGACGACCTCGACGCTCTACGAGCGAGTCCCGCCCTCCCTGTCGAGTCGGAAGGACGATCGACTCCCAGCTTGGTGAAGGTGCTCGGGGACAAGTTCAGCTTCGAGGGCCTGGTGACGGCGCTGGCGCCGTTGGGCCTCACCCAAGCCGAGGTGATGGATATCGTACGCGGCTACAGGCCGATGACTCCCGCGCAAGCTCACGTGGTCTCGGAGTCCACCGGTGTCGACCATGAATCGGTATCCCAGGCTGTTAGACCGCTTCCCGCCGACCTGGTCGCGAAGGTGCAACATCCGCAGTTGCGCGCTGTGTGGCGAGAACGTGCCGCACGAGACAACACCGACGAGGCAGCTGCCCGCGAAGCGGGAGCGTATGGCGTCTTCGCGATGGCCGCTCGCCAAACGGGGTCGAGGCCTCCGGATTGGTCAAACAGGATCGAGCAGTACCTTCTTGGTTCGCGGTCGGAGGAACGATGACGCGCGGGAAGTACGCGAATGAAGCCCGCAGCCAAGCTTTCGCGATGATCGACGCGCTGGAGCGGAGGCGACCCGGTGTTGTGGAACGCCTCCGAGTTGCTCCCTTGGCCGAGCTGGAGAGCTGGGAGGACCTAGCCGTCGTCTATGTCGACGAGCCGGCTGGCTATGACCGCTGCTCGGTCGCGGGCAGCTATCTTCACAATCCTCCGACCCTCCGTATCACGGTGGCCGCGTCCCGGAGGCGAAACGGGTTCACCGGCCTGCATGAATTGGGTCACCATCTCCAGAAGACCGACATCGCGCTCGGCGGCCGGCTCTTCGAAGCCTGCCCGCACGATTCCGAGACGTTGGAGGAAGAAGCGTGCGACGCGTTCGCGGCCGAGATCTTGCTCCCTGACGATGAGTTAATGCCCGCTGTCGGGCCGAAGGGCCCTGTCGCCCGCGATGTGGCCGACCTCTTCAATAGTTCCTCAGCATCCCGTGAAGCCTGCTGTGTGTGGGCCTCGCGGCACCTTCAGGGAGCGGGTGTCGTGTACTTGCTCGACGCCGACGGCGTCGTCCAGTTCGCCGCTCCCCACAGCTACATCCCACCCGCCCGTGGGTCGGACCAGTCGAGAACCCCCTTGATCGAGGCGGCGCTGGAAACCCAGGAAGGACATGTCACCAGGGACGACACGCAACTCCGCTACGGCAACGGCACCCCGAGCGAGACGCTGTATGGACAGGCCGTGTGGCTGGATCCGCACTACCTGATCGCGATCGTGGTGCGCGATATGGTCCCGTGGAAACCATTGGCTGTTCCTCGTGCGGACACTGGCGGTTATCGGAGCGCGAGGTGGCAGATCTGCGAGATCTGCAACGACTTCCAGAGTGATGAGACGTGTGAAGGCTGCTCGGAGGCAGGGTGTCGAAACGGTCACTGCGGATGTGACGTGGCCAAAGCCAGCAAGGAGCGACGGTGCCCTCAGTGCCACCTCTTCCTGGCCCCGAGCAGGTTCCGGCCCGGCGAGACCGTCTGCAACGACTGCGCCTGATCCCACCGTTCAGCTGGACCACCGGACAGATGCCGCGGTGTGACGTCAGGCCTAGGTGAAGCCAGTTCCATCCCGGAGCCGGCCAACTAAGGGAGGGGCAGCATGCCCAACCGCAGCGCCATCACCGGACGCTACATCAGCAACGCCGCCGCCGCGCGCCACCCGCGCACCTCGGTGAGCACGTCGCCCTCCGGCAACCGCAGCACCGCCGCCACGCACCGCTGCGCGATCAGCGGACGCTACGTCACCCCAACGTCCGCGGCCCGGCACCCGAAGACCACCGTCACCGAGAACCGCTGACTACGGCTCGACGGGTAGGTGGGCCGCTTTCGGCCTACCTACCCCGAAGCAACGACTCGAGCTGCAGCCATGCACGACGAACAGAGCGAGTGAACTTGATAAGCGTGCCCGGCACTCAAGGCCTGGCGACAAGACGTACATCGGGTACGTCCGGGGATGGGGTTGAGAATATGAAGGTTCAGGAGTGCGTGCTGTCCGAGGAAGTGGTCACCGCCGACTCGGCGGAGGCCGCTCTGTGGGACGCCATCGTGGTGCCGGAGGCGATCAAGGAGCGGTTGCGCAACCAGACCTTGTTGTCGCTGCTGGTCCGGCCTGACCTGCCGTTCGAGGTGACGGCGTTGCACGGGTTGTGCACGCTCTACGGGCCGCCCGGCACCGGCAAAACGACCCTGGCGCGCGGTCTGCCGGCGCAGGTCGCGCGCTTCGTTCCTGGCGGCGAGGTACGGCGGGTCGAGATCAACCCGCACGGGCTGATGAGCGCCGAGCACGGGCAGTCGCAGCAGCGGGTTAGCGAATTGCTCGGCGAGTACGTGCCGGGTCTGGCATCGGATGGCGTGCCGACCGTGGTGATCCTCGACGAGGTCGAGTCGATGGCGGTCGCCCGCTCGGCGGCGTCGTTGGCGGCCAACCCGGCCGATGTCCACCGCGCCACCGACGCGGTGCTCACGGCACTGGACCTCAACGCCGCCGAGCACCCGAACCTGTTCTTCGTCGCGACCAGCAACTTCACCACTGCTCTGGACGAGGCGTTCCTGTCCCGCTCCGACGCCGCCATCCTCGTCCCGCTCCCTGAGCCGGAGGCGGTGCGGGAGATCCTGGCCTCCACGCTGCTCACGCTCGCCGACAAGTACCCGGCCCTGGGTGCACTGGCGCGCTCCTCGGCGATGAGCCGGATCGCCGAGGCGGCGGACGGGTTGGACGGCCGCCGCACGCGCAAGGTGATCTTCGAGGCGCTTGCCCAGCGGCTGGACACGGTGCTCGACCCCAGCAGCCTCACCGAGGACGACCTGGCCGCCGCGGTGCGCAACGCCGTCGCGGAGACGAGCCAGCCGGAGGTGTCCCGTGCGACGCACTAGGGAGGTCGCGGCCACGCCAGTGCGCAGCGCCAGCGCGACCTGGGCGGTGATCGCGGACCTCGTGGCGGACACCGTCGCGCAGTCCTCGTCGTTGTCGCGGGACGAGGCGGTACAGGCGCTGTCGGCTGCCGAGGCGGTCGGGCGGATGCTGGTCACGGGAGGGCACCTGCACAAGCAACCAATCACCTTGGTGGCCGGCAAGGTGCACTGCGAGATCACCACCGTGTCCGGCACGGCGGCGCTGGCCCTGGCGGAAACCCTCAACCCCGTCCCCGGGGCGGCGGGCGCCGACGACTTCACGATCTACTTTCCGTCCCCCGCCCCGCTTCAAGAGCAGGTGAAGGCCGCTGCGGCTGGCCACGCTCGGCTGTCCGACACCGCCCCGCCCGCTCCGGAGACGAAAGCCGCCGCTCCGGGTCCACTGATCGACCGTGAGGCCCTCCGATGGGCGGTGACCCAGCGATGACCTCGGCCTATACATACAGCTACACCCGGACGCACACCGCCACGCACCTGACCGACGTCATCCTCGGCTCCATCGTCGACATCCTCGCCGACCTGGGGATCAACATGGACCGGCTGGTGCGCGACTGGGTGGAGAACGAGAACGCGATCAAGGCGTGGATCGAGGAGGGCTCCCTCGACACAGTCGTCCTCGAGTGCCACCAGCCCTCGGGCGCCGTGGTGCCGGTGATTGAGTTCCCGGTCTCCTACACCACCTCCGGCGACGGCAACGCCGAGTTCACCGCCTCTCGCGCCCGGCTCGCCCGGTTCCGGGCCAAGCTCGACCGGGTGCCCAACGGCACCACCTACCGGCTGTTTTGCACCTTCAACGGGCCCCGCACCCCGCAACCGGGCTGGGGTCCCGGCCAGCGGGCCAGCATCGGCGGCCTGCGCAGCATCACCTTCGGCACCCTCGGCTCCGCCCCGCACGCCTCGACCGGCATGCGGTACCACCACACCTGAGACCACGAGCAGGAACACCGCTATGGGATACATCGACGACGCCTTCGCCAAGCTCAAGCACAACCTGGAGATCACCCAGACCGAGCAAAACCTGGCCAAGGCACGGCACGAGGCCATCCGCGACTTCGTCAAGTCGCAGTGGGACCTCACCGACGACTTCCTCACCGGCAGCTACCGGCGCGACACCAAGACCAAGAAGCTCAAGGACATCGACATCTTCATCGTCCTCGACGCCAACGGCGACCAGGCCGGCTTCCGCGACCAGGCACCCATCCAGGTCATCAACGCCCTGGAGACCCTGCTCCGCCAGAAGTGGAGCGCCGCCGCCCGCGACGGCATGGCGGTCGTCATCCCCTACGGCGCCGACGACGAGGTCATGTCCATCGACGTGGTTCCCGCCTTCAAGCGGGGGGACGGCGGCTACTACATCCCCAACCCCTCGGCGGGCGACTGGCTCGCGACCAACCCCAAGCGCCACCACGAGCTGAGCATCGCCAAGAACGCCGCCTGCGACGGCAAGTACGTGCCCTTCGTCAAGATGATCAAGGGCATCAACCGCGAGCTCGGCGAACCCGTGTCCCCGTCCTTCCTGCTGGAGGTCATGTCCCAGTCCCTGGTGAAGCCACCGTTTGGCCGCTACCAGGACGAGATCATCTACTTCTTGGCCACCGCCGCCGAACGCATCGGCGACGGGTGGCCCGACCCCGCCGGTCTCGGCGGCGATGTCAACGCCGTCATGAACGCCACTCAGAAACTCGCTGCGGCCTACGCGCTCAACCAGGCCCTCGCCATCGCCGAGCGGGCAGTTGACCTCGAGGACGAGGACCAGGAAAAGGCCGCCTACGACGAGTGGAAGAAGCTCTTCGGGAACCGGATGAACAAGCCATGAACCTCTCCACCGATCCTGCTGACGTTCGGGGGATACCGCCCCGGGCCATCCACGAACGGCAGCTCGACGACGGCATGCTGCTTCTGCAGCGCGCCGCGGCGGCAAGTCACCAACGTGGCCAGATTGTCGAGGCCGTCCGCGTCGACGCCGCCGTCGCGCTCGCCGCCGCCGGTATCCTGATCACGCTGATCGGGCACGGCCGGTCTGTGATCTCAATCGTCGGGTTCTTCTGGTTCGTCATCTCCGCGTTCCTGCTCAAGGGCCTCGCCGGGAACACCGCCCGCCAAGGCGCCCTGCTCCAGGAGATGTTCGACACCGCCCTGTTCCACATGCCCTGGCGCGCCACCGTCGCCGGCGACCCGATCCCCGAACCAGACGTCCGCCGCCTCGCACGCCAACTCCCCCGAGGCAGCGCGAAGGACAAGCGCATCACCGACGGCTGGTACGACCCCACCCACGACGTCCACCACCCCTACGACGTCTTCATCGCCCAGGAACAGAACCTCGCCTGGGACGCGCGCCTCCGCCGCCGCTACAGCCACCTCATCGCCGCCGCCGCATCCCTGTGGACCGCCATCGGCCTGATCGTCGGTCTCGCGGTTGCGAACGCCACACTGCTCGACACCCTCCTCAGCTTCTTCGTCCCGTCCCTGGCCGCCTACCAGATCGCCTACGAGATCTGGTCCAGCCAACGGAAGGTGGCCGACGAACGCGAACGACTCGCCAAGGTCGTCAACACCGAACTGAACAACGGGCGTCCCGGCCCGGTGCCCGACCCCGAATGGCACCGCCTACGCGGCGTGGCCCGCGATGTACAGGACGGCGTCCTCCGCACCCGCCTAGACCCGGCCCGTGTACCCGAATGGTTCTACAAACGCTTCCGCAACGACGACGAACGCGACTTCGGCGACACCGCAGAAGGCCACCGTGTCCGCCTCGCCCAGGACTCAACCTCATCCACCTAGTTCGCTGGGCGGGATGCGCCAAGCCCGCCCAGCGAACCCGCTTTAACCAAATGGAGTCAGCTCGAACCGGCCCTCCACCACCAGGCTGCCGGCGTGAAACCGCTGGTCAGCCCTGTTCCCATCCTTTGGTGCTCCTGCCGGGGTCTCGAACCTGCGACGGAGGACCGCCTGCTCCTGGACGGCGTCCGGGTTGACGTGGGTGCTCCGTGGGCGCTCCACAGCGGCGAACCAGGCCGACACGCGGCAGCATCCAGCGACACGCGCGGACGCCGATTACCCGCACAACGGCATCCGACAACCTCGCTTAGCACCGGCGGCACGACAGGGATCTGGCTCTTAACCAGCGGGTTCGGGGTTCGAGTCCCTGGCGGCGTACCACAAAACCGCAGGTCAGCCTAGAGGCTGACCTGCGGTTTTGTGGTTTTAGGTGATCTTCGGTGATAGCTTCTGCTGTCCACTTCGGCCTGTTGGGTGCTCCATGGGTGCTCCTGGGCGGAAGGTTGGCCGACAGACAAGATCAACACCGTGTAGCTGATCTCAGCGTGGGCCGCGCGGCGTGCGCGCGCTCCGACTTCTGACGGTCGTAGGGGCCTCCGCGGCGCCGGTGGTGGCCTCCCACATCTCGCCGTCGCGGGGGTACGGCGTACGCCGTACCCCCGCGACGCGGCCCATGGGCCGGCGTGTTCGCCCAGGTCAGGGACTCCCGGCGACCCGCAGTATCGACCGGTTGCTGCGTAGGCGAACGGTGATCATACAGTTACGTTGAGTCGCTAACGCGCGGCGGGCTTATCTCGACTACAGGACGAGCCGGCGGAGTCGACAGCCGGGCGACGACCCGGAGGTGCACGTGCCGAAGCCTTCGATAGACGAGACGACCGGGTGATCGGGTGTCTGGGGTTCAACCGGATTGGGCTGCGCTGTACTTGCAGCACAAGGATGCCATGCACAGGGTCGCCGGGTCAGTACTGCGTGAGGCCGGCATGGCGGACCATGCGAACGACGTCGTTCAGGAGGTGATGACGTCCCTGATGGGTTCACCTCCACCGACCGTTCACAACTGGGAAGCCCTCATGGTGACGGCGGCGAAGCGCAAGGCTCTCGACCTTCTCCGATCGGCAGAGTTCCGTCACGCTGGTCCCGAGCTGGGGGTCGAGCATGACTACGCCGACCCGACCGACGTCGCCAAAGACGTTGCCGAGGTGATCGACCGCCAGCGCGGCGCGGCCATGGCCTGGGATGGGCTCTCGGTGCTCGACGAGCGACATCGCAAGGTGGCGTGGGAATACATCGCGCTGGGACGGCCGCGGTCTGAATTGGCCGAAGAGCTGGGGGTGTCGCCGGCCCGGGTGAGCCAGATGGCGACCCGCGCGCTCAAAGAGCTGCGACGCTACCTGGACGACCAAGGAGGTGACGAGTGACTGAGGACAAGCGCGACGAGTTGATTGCGAACCTCCTGGACGCGCGAACGAGGAATGCCAACCACGTGCCGGCGACGGCGGATGCCGAGCTTCTTGCAGAAGTCGCACCTCTCCTCGAGGTGGCAGAGTTGCTGTGGGTCGCGGGGCATGGGGCTCCTCCGCTCGAGTCCGATCCGGTCGCGGCGATGTTGGGTCTCGTACCCGATCCTCGCTACGCCCTCGACCGCGACGCGTTGAAGCGTGCTCGGCGCAACGCGAAACTCAAGCCAAGCGGGTTGGCTGCCCTGCTCCAAGCCCGCGGGTGGGATGTCCAGGTTGGAGATGTCTTCCGCTGGGAGAATCAGTCAGCTGCGGACGTATCGCCGGCTTTGATAAGGGCGATAGCGGAGGAGTGCAGTACCGACCCAGACCAGCTCGTCGCCCATCGGCAGGACCCAGGTGAACGCGACGTGCTCGCCGCGATGACGCAAACGTCTGAATTCATCGCCTTGGTGCGACGGTGGGCTCGGATTCAGCGCACGTCGCCAGGCCTCGCTGCCTCGACCTTGAAAGCCCGCGCTCTCGCCACGGTCCACCGAGGTGATCGCCCAGACCCTGACCAACTGCTGGCGTCCCTCGAGGCGCTCGTAGCAGCGTTGGAATCCGGGGGTGAACAGCATGGACCTCGATGAATGCGTTGAACTCGCCCTCGGCTACCTCGACCACGGTGTACGTGCACGGTTCGCGAATGATCCCCTTGGCACGCTCCGGAGAGAACTGGGGCTAACGGTCGAAGCAGCGGAGCATCTCGCAAACCGCCGTGGTGACGGCGGTGCATGCGACGGCGTGTCGTTTCTCCGGGACAACGTCGTCCTGTACGCGCCCACTCCCTATAACCGCCGAGAGAATTTCACTCTGGCACACGAGCTTGGGCACTGGCTCGTTGGGCAGGTAGAGGGTCTGTACGACTGGCTAGCCGACCAAGACGCTCCCGGACCTCTGCTGGAGACGCTATGTGATCGGATCGCTCAGCAACTGCTCTTGTCAGCTAGCGCTATCGATAGAGTCGTCAAGGATGGTCCGATACGGGCTCAACATGTGCTCGACCTGTACAACGACAGCCGAGCCAGTGTGCCGGCGTGCGCGATCGGACTCGCTCAGCGGCTACCGCATGTCGGCGCCATCATGATCACCGATCGTGACACCGTGGAGTACGCGAGTGTCAAGCCTGACGCTGATCAGGGATGGCCGATCGTCGTCCCCTGGCCAGGGCAATCTGTCCCGCACGGACATCCCCTCCGGAATCTGTCTGCTGGAGAGAGCGTGGTAAGGAAGACCTTCTGGTGCGCACCGTGGGGTGACCGGGAGGACTACTACGTCGATGCTATCGGCACCGACAAACGTGTCATCGCAGTCTTCTCTGCTGTCGACGTGTGGGACTGCGAGGAGCTCCATCTCGACCAACCGCGTGAATTCGATCAGCGTCCAGTCCGATCGATCCACTGCTGCGGAACCATACAGACCGTCCGCGGCTACCCGTGCCAAGACTGCGGCGAACCCTTCTGCCCCCAATGCGGAAAGTGTCGCTGCCTGCGCCTTGCCGATCGCGAGCAGAGGTGCAGCAAATGCACGCTCAACTATCAACCGCATTTGATTGTTGACGGCCTCTGCGTGGAGTGCAGCGAATAGACAGTCAACCTCTAACTCCATCGACCTCCGTCTCGACTACACGACGAGAGCCCAGGAGAGGGCTTGCCCGATAGCCTGCCGGACCTTCATCGGTGACGCTTCGGCGGCGAGTGAAGGGAACAAGAGCAAGTGACCGATGAACTGCCCGAATTGG
This sequence comes from Actinophytocola sp., assembly GCF_050699935.1. NCBI lineage: Bacteria > Bacillati > Actinomycetota > Actinomycetes > Pseudonocardiales > Pseudonocardiaceae > Actinophytocola > Actinophytocola sp. The sequence goes on along the minus strand of NZ_JBOHGB010000103.1, from coordinate 14,885 downwards.
GCGTTGTGTTCTGGCCAGTGGGTACTGGGGACAGTACGACCGTGATCATCGAGGAGGGCGTGTTCCTCCAGGTCGATCTGAACGACCGCGACAAGGCCGATGACGCCGATACGCCCGCAGTCCCGGTCGTCGATCTGCTGGTCGCGGCCCTCCCGGAGAAGGATGGGCGCCAGTATCTCTCAGCATTCGCGCTCCCCCACGGAGGTCGTGGCGCGGAGTGATGACGGGACTGCGCCAGGCAACCGACCGGGCATACCACCGCGCGGACGTAAGCAAGCTGCCGTCGTTCGTCGAAGGTGCGCAAGCGATCGGCTCGGCGGGGTGTGACACCGGCGCACGGTGCTGACCGAGGAGGCACCGTCCGGGTACTTGCATTACCCCCTCACGGGCCCACGCGGCCCAGGTCACTGCTGGGCGTGCTGCGGGGGATGAGTGCTGCCGTGGTTTCGGCGGCATGGTGGGCGACTTGAGGGAGAACGCTGGTGTAGGTGTCGGCTGTGATGGCGTGGCTGGAGTGGCCGAGCATGTCTTGAACAACCTTGATATCCACCCCGGCGGCGAGGGCGAGGGTGGCGGCACCGTGGCGCAGGTCGTGCAACCGGATGGGCGGTAGCCCGGCTTCGGCGGCCAACGTGATAAAGGTGTCCGTCACCTTGGCGGGATGTAGCGGCGTGCCGTCGGGTTCCGTGAACAGCAGGCCGGTCTGGTCCACCCAGGCGTCACCACGGAGCGCTTTTTCGGCGTCGCGGACGGCTTGGTGGGCGTGCAAGACGCGAAGGGTTTCAGCATCGAGGGCAACGGTGCGTTCCCCGGCGTCGGTCTTGGGTTCACCTTCCTCGACGTTCCAGCCGATCTGGACGCGTTGGGAGCGCAGTGACAGTTCGTGTTGGGTGGCGTTGATGTCGTCGTCGTGGATGCCGCAGGCTTCGCCGCGGCGGGGGCCGCGGTAGGCGATGAGGTGGTAGAGGGCATACAGCCGGTGCTCGCGGATGTGGTCGAGGAAGCGGCCGGTTTGTTCAGCGGTCCAGACCATCACCTTGCTGGGCACCTGCCCGCTCTGTTGCCAGCGCTTGACGCGCTCGTCGGTCCACACCAGCGGTTTGGGGCGTTTGCCGGAGGCGAGTTCGACGTGGCAGGCCGGGTTGGTGGTGATCAGGCTGCGGCGGATGGCGTCGTTGAGCGCCTTGCGCAACACGCCGCGAATGCGCTGCTGGGTCGCCGCGCTCACGGTGCGCTGGCCTTTCACGGAGGCGCGCACGGTCTCGTCGGTGCTGGCGCGGGAGGTTTCGATGAGGGTGTTGCGGTCCTCGATCGCAGCGAACATCGCATCCAGGTGAGCGACGCGCAGCCGGTCCAAACGGAGATGTCCCAGGTGAGGATGGAGGTAGAGGCGAACGTGGGCTTCATAGAGTCGACGGGTGTTGGCGCGCAGGTTGCGCCGCCCGGCCAGCCATTCGGTCAGCCACTCCCACACGGTCGGGGTATTGGTCACGGCCACCCCTGCGGTCAACCGTCGACGGACCTCGGCGGCGTCAGGGAGCGGTGTTCCGGTGTGCAGTGCAGCGTGGATCACCGCGACCGTTTGTTCGACCGCGTCGGGCTCGGCTGGGTCCGGGACGGCGAGCAGTTCGTTGAGGCGCTCGAGCATGTTCGCGGCTTCCCGCCAGGAGGGGAAGGGGCCTTGGCGCAGCGTGCGTCGTCGACCGCTCGCGCGGGATGGTAGTTCGAGTTGGAGGTGCCAGGCGCCGTGATCGCTGTTCCACTTGCCGTTGCGGCGCAGTCGGGCGCACCGCCGGCCGAGTTGCTTGCCTGCGGCATCGCGGCAGCCGCAGCGCTTGAAGGTTGAGCCAGCCATGGTCTCGGATTGACCGTCCTTTCTCGACATCCGCTGATCAGCGCGGGCTGTGTATGGGGACGTGTATGGTCGCTTCGTCCTACGAGGACATCAAGCCGCGTGCAGGTCATGGTCGGAGTCCTCAGGTTCGCCGAGCTGCAACAGCCGTGCGATGGGGGCGACCGGCACGATGTAGCGGCGGCCGTGACGGAGTACGGGTACCGGGAACCGGCCGATGCGGGCGAGTTCGTGGGCCTTGGTGCGCCCCATCCCGAGTAGCGCGCCTGCCGTCACCAGATCCGTTGTGACGCCCAGTGCATGCACCGCTTCCGAGGTCCACTGTTGCCGTCGACCGCCGGCCATCATCAGCTCCTTCTCGAGTGTGCGACGGGATCGGTGGTGTGCCGCGTGTCGCATGGGTATCGACACGACGGCCGAATGGGCCGCCGAGTTGGCGGCGCGGTGTGCGTAGTGAGGTCAGGAGTCTGGTGTGCCAGCTCGTCACCGACGCACATGACCGGGGATGGCCGCGGGAGGCCGAGCGGCATCAACGCATCGCCGAACGACTGCGCTGCCTGCTGCGGGACCTGGGCAAGGACACCGAGCAGTCGCCATGAGCACCGAGCTACATGCCCGTGTTGGTGGCCCGTTCTATCCGCCCCGTGGCGGAAGATAAGGCCATGTCGAAACCGCCGCTGCTCTTTGTGGGTGGAGATCTGTCGGGCAGGCTCGAAGAGCTGCGTCGCAGGGCGCACCAGCGCCTGATGGACGGAGACCCGGACGAATTGCTGGCCAAGCCCGAAGCGGACATCACGGAGGGCCTGCTGGGCATCACCGGTCTCGAGTGCCCGACGCTGCGGCAAACAGACGCATACCTGCTTCACCCCACCGAAGTATCCCAGCAGTTCCGCGAGTTCGACGAGGTCTACACCCGCCGGGTCACTCGATTCACCCTGGTCGTCCCGTTCGACGGTGATCCCGAGGTCTTCAAATTGAGGGCCAGTTCGCGCTCGTTCAACCCGCCGCAAGCAGATGTGCATGGCAACAAACTGCATATATTTAGCCACCCCGCCGGTGGTGACGCCGCCCAGGTCAAGTCCAACTTCGATACGCAACTCGACGAGATAGAGCGGTATCTCGGCTGGAGCAGGCGCGACCTTGAGCAGCACCGACAAGCGATGGAGGCCGAAATTCCGAAGCTGGTGGCCGACCGCCGCTCCAAGCTCCTGGCTGATCGAGAACTGCACGCGAACATCGGGTTCCCCATCAAGCGTCGCCCCGACGCTGACGCCTATGCGGTTCCCCTCCGGCGGCGTCAGGTCGCCCCACGACGCGGAACGGTCAGATCGGCGCCGGCCCGGCCGTTCCAACCCGAGCCGACGCTGACAGACGAGGACTACGAAGCCGCCCTTGCGGTCCTGCGCAACATGCGCAACGCGCTGGAACGGAACCCGTCGACCACCGGGCACCTCAGCGAGGAACAGATCCGCGACCTGCTCCTCGTGAGCCTTAACGCCCAGTTCGAGGGCAAGGCGGCCGGTGAGGTGTTCAACGGAGCCGGCAAGACCGACATCCTCATCCGGGTCGACGACCGGAATGTCTTCATCGGCGAGTGCAAGATCTGGAAAGGACCCAAGACCGTCACCGACGCGCTCAACCAACTCCTCGGCTACCTCGTCTGGCGCGACACCAAAGCCGCTCTGCTGCTGTTCATCCGCGACGCGGACGTCTCTACCGTCACCGCCAAAGCAGTGACCAAGGTTGAAGAACACCCGAACTACAAACGGCGAAGCAAGACGCCCAGCGAAGAGCGCTACGACTTCGTCCTTCACGCACCAGGTGATCCCGCCCGAGAGATTCACCTGGCACTCCTGCCATTCCTCATTGCCGGGAAAGACGGAAAGGAGTAGCCGGCACTGACCAGCGTGTGAGATGCACCACTGCTGGCCCAAGGTGTCCAGATAGAGCAGGAACACCCGCTCGCGTCGGTGTGCGGCTCCGATGTCGGCGGCGCGGACGCTACGCCAGAGCGCGTCATACCCTGCTTCGGCCAGGTCGCCGAGTACACGGTGGAGACCTCCGTGGCGCCAGCGAAGCGCGGCGACGTTCTCCACCACGAGCAGCGCCGGTCGTAGTACGCGAACGCCCTCCCCGATGTCGGTCCACAAGCCACTGCGCGCTCCGTTCTCGATACCCGCGCGCCGACCGGCGGCGGAGATGTCTTGGCAGGGGAACCCGGCGATGAGCACCTCGACCGGCTCCACCGCTGTCCAGTCGATGGCACGGACGTCGCCGAGATTGGGCACGCCCGGCAGCCGGGCGGCGAGGATCTGCGCGATGTGCGGATCGGGGTCGGCGCACCAGGCGACCCGGCCGCCGCCGAGCGCGGCCAGCACCCCGAGGTCCAGCCCGCCGTAGCCGGTACACACCGAGCCGACGACCGATCCCGGATTCCCGGCGGCCAGCCGCGTCTCCAGCGCTGTCTCCAGCGCAGTCTGCAGCGCTGTGTCGGGCACGGTCTGCGGCGTGGCTGCCCGCTGCGCCCTCGCCGTCGTTGTGACGAGGGCGGGGGCGCCGCCGTTTCCCGATCCGCGTGTGACGCGGCGCGGTCCGGTGCTCATGCCGCCCAACTCCCCGACAGGCGCGAGTCGCTGCTCGGGTTGGTGGCGTGTCGCGCCCGGCCGCTGAGGAAGCGTCGGGGATCCTGGTGATCTGCTGCGATTGCTGAACTCGAACTCACGGACTTCAGCGGTGTGCGGAACACCAGCACGTCTTCATGTGCGATGAGGTGCAGCGGCAGCCCGGCTTCGCGTTGTTTGCGGATGAAGTCGCGCTGGAAGAACGAACCCCGGGGCACGAGATCGTGCTCAGCCGCCCGCGCCAGCAACGCGACGCAGCGTTCGACGGGGATCAGGCCGGCGTGCAGGCCGCAGGCGAGGATCTGCGAGGGCAGGTCGATCAGTTCGGAGTGCTCGCGCCAGGGCCGGATGGTGATGGCGATGTGTCCGCCGGGCCGGAGGAATGGCACCAGCCCGGCGAGGATGCGGGTGAAGCCGGACAGCAGCCGGTGGTGGCCGATGTTGGCGAGGTTCCCGCGGTCCAACTGGTTGCCGTAGCGGTGGTAGTACTTCTGCACCCCTTTGCCGGGCGCGACCGCGACCTGCCCGTGGGTGGAGGGCCCGTAGGGCGGGGACGTCACGACGAGTGCGGCCTGCCCGAGGTCCTCGGGTGGCAGTAGCGCGGCGATCTGCCGGGCGTCGCCCCGATATACCCGCGCCTCGTGCTCGGCCCCGGCGTCGCGGGCGAGCGTGAGGTTCGCGTCGGTGACGTCGACCCAGTGCGGCTCGTACTCCACGCCGACCGCGCGTCGCCCGGCGTGCACGGCTTCGACGAGGGTGGTGCCGATGCCGCACATCGGGTCGAGTACGAGGTCGCCGGGCTCGGTGTAGTGGGCGATCGCGTGGGCGGTGACGGCGGGGAGCATCTTGGCCGGGTGCGCGGTCGACTCGGCCACGTAGCGGCCCTTGCGTTGGGCTGCTGGGGAGGTCTGCGCGGTGGTCCACACCGACACCGGCATCGACGCTGCCCACTCCCGCGCGGCGTCCCCGGCCGTGTCCTCGGTGGCGCGGCTGGTGGTGCGTGTGGTGGTGTCTGGGGCGTCGATGCCCGCGTGCGGGAGGCGTTGTGTCGGCCCGTCGGCCGGGGTCTGCGTGGGTGTCTCGGTAGGGGTCGACACCGGGTCGGTGACGTCGGTGGGTAGGGCGTGCGGGGAGCGGTCGTCAGCCACAAGTGTGCCTTTCTGGCGGTGGTTAGCGCGGTGGTGTCCGGGGTGGGCGGGTTGAGGTGTGGGCGCGCCAGTCATCGGATGGCTTCGCTCTCGATCGCCTGCTCGGCCGGGCTCACGGTCAGGGGCTCGTGCTCGTGTTCGACATCCCGCGTGTTCTTGCCCGGCTGCTGCGTGTTGTGGAAGCGGAAGATGCCCTGAACCAGGGCCTTTGTGCCCGATTGGGTGATCTTGGGGTGCGTTGACTCAATTTCGAGATTCATGAGCCGATCTCCGTGAGGTCGAAAGGTTCGCTGGGGTCGTGAAGGTGAGGGACGTGGGTTGGCGCTAGCCGTGGTGAGGGACCTGAGCCAGGTGCGGTCGCTGGCGGGCGAGGAGGAACTCGCGGACTTCGAGACAGACGTGCTGGCCGGGCTGGTCCTGGCCCGTTCGTCGGCGGGACTGGCCGACGGCACCATCCGCAAGGAGATCGGGCAGTTGGAACAGATCCGATCCTGGTTCGGCCGACCGCTGTGGGAGATGAGCGCGTCGGATGCCGATGACTACTTCGGACGCGTGCTGCGCACCTCGCCGAGCGGAACGCGGCTGGCGCGGTCGCAGGCGCTGACGGTGTATTTCGCGTTCCTGGAGTTGCGTTATCAGGCCGAGCTGCACCGGATGACTGGCCGGGTCGTGACGTGCCCGTTGGATGAGATGAACCGCCCGCGTGGGCGCAAGGACGCCAAGCTGCGGATCCCGCCGAATGAGCGCCAGGTTGCCGCGATGTTCACCGGCTGGGCGGCTGAGATGGCGACCTGCCGGAAGTTCGCGCCGACCGCGCGCAACTATGCGGCGGTCCGGTTGATGGCCGAGGTCGGGCTCCGGGTCAACGAGCTGCGCCACCTCGACCTCGCCGACATCAAGTGGGACCTGGGCCGGTTCGGCAAGCTGCACGTCCGGCTCGGCAAGGGCGCACGCGGATCGGGCCCGCGGGAGCGCATGGTGCCGCTGATCAACGACGCCGGCCGCACGTTGCGCTGGTATGTCGAGGACGTGTGGGGCCACTTCGGCGGCGACCACACCCGGCCCGGCGCACCTCTGTTTCCGTCCGAGCGCAAGACACGCGACGGATCGTGTTCCCGGCTCGGCGCCGACACGCTGCGCACGGGGCTGGCGGAGGCCGCCGCGACCTATCTGCCGAACTGGATGGACAAGCTCACGCCGCATGTGCTGCGACACTTCTGTGCGTCTCAGCTCTACCTGTACGGGATGGACTTGGTGGCCATCCAGGAGACGCTCGGATACGCGTGGATCGCCACAACTATGAAATATGTTCATGTTCACCGCAGCCGGATCGAGGACGCCTGGCTCGACGGACAACGACGAGCAGCCGAACGGTTGAAGGGGCTGGTGTGAATGCAGTGGAACCTGCGGCTCGCCGCCGCGCAGCGGGGCATCTGGAAGGCCTCCGAGTTGCAGCGCAGTCTGGCCGAACACGGGCTGGTGATCTCTGCGGGCAAGATGTCCGGCCTGTGGTCCGGGCAGCCAGCTTCGATCAAGCTCGCCGACCTGGACGTCCTCTGCGCGGTGCTGGGTTGCTCGGTCAGCGAGTTGCTGATCCCGGAGCCGGACAAGGTCACCCGCAGCACCGAGGACACCGCGCCGCAGGCGGCGGTCGCATCGTCGGCTGCGTCGTCGGTGACGCCGATGGTGGTGCCGCGGCGTCGTGACGGCCGATCGCTGCCGCCCGCCTGACTGAGGACGTGAGCACGCATGAGCGCGGGCTTCCGTCCGATGGTCAGCTGTGACCAGTGCCTGGCCTGGGGAGTGCCCGACCGCGCCGGCCGGTGCCATCTCTGCCAGAACTTCGGCGCCCGCCACCCAGACATCGGCCTCTGCCTGACGTGCGTCCGTAGCATGCCGCTGCACAAGGGCCACTGCCGGCTGTGTTGGTGCCAGGCCCGGCTCGACCGCGGCGCGGTCGACCGGCATTCGCTGCTGCTGCCCTTCGTGCAACAGGCGCGGCATCACCAACTGTTCTTCGCACGCATGCCCGGCCCACGCGACACGGTCGTCAAACCGCCCCGCCGCCGGGGTGTCGGCACTGGCGCACCAGGAATCCGCCGCACACAGACCCCGCCGGTCGCCGGCCGGCCGGCACCGGGACCGGTGCAGCTGAGGCTGACCGATGATCTCCGCCGGGACTACCGCTACGGAGGCGTCGACCTGCGCCGCGAATCCGTGCCGGACAACCCATGGCTGGCGTGGGCGCTGCACCTGGCGCACACCATGGCCGAGACCCGCGGGTGGAGCGACATCGTCCACCGAACGCTCAACCGCAACCTGGTGATGCTGCTGGCCGGCCACCTCGAAGATGAGAGGATCCGTTTCTCCGACTACCACCGGGTGCTGCGCGGCCGGGGAGACAGCTTGCACCACGTGACCGAGGTGCTGGCGACCATGGGCGTCCTGCTGGACGACCGTCCCGACACCTTCGACGCCTGGCTGGCCGGCAAACTCACCGACCTGAGCCCCGCCATCCACCGTGACGTCGAGCGCTGGGCGCGAGCCCTGCGCAACGGCGGCCCACGCGTACGGAGACGTGACGAAGCCACCATCCGCAATTACGTCCGCCACGCGCAGACGCCGCTGACCGACTGGTCGCAGCGCTACGGCCACCTGCGCGAGGTCACTCGTGACGACTTCCTCACCGCGCTGGCCAGCCGTCGCGGCTTCGCGCGAACAGGCATGCTCACGGCGTTGCGGTCGCTGTTCACCTGGGCCAAACGTGAAGGGCTGATCTTCCGCAACCCCACCACAGGGATCAAGAACAGCCCGCGCGAACGACCGATCCTGCAGCCGCTGACCGACGACGAGATCAGCCACGCCGTCACCGCGGCAACCACGCCGCACGCACGCCTGTTCATCGCCCTGGCCGCCATCTACGCCGCCCGCCACGGCGACATCCGCGCGATCCGGCTCGACGACGTCGACCTCGGCAACCGCCGCATCACCATCGCCGGGCGCGCCCGCCACATCGACGACCTGACCCACCAAGTCCTCGCCGGCTGGCTGAACTACCGCCGGCAGCGCTGGCCCAACACCGCCAACCCCTACCTGCTGATCAGTAAAGAAAGCGCGGTGCATCACGGGCCGGTCAGCCACCCCTGGGTCGGGCTGCTGCTGCGCGGCCTGCCCGCCACGATCGAACGCCTTCGCATCGACCGGCAACTCGACGAAGCCCTCGCCTGCGGCGCCGACCCACTGCACCTCGCCGCCGTGTTCGACATCGACAACAGCACCGCGATCCGCTACGTCACCTCGGCCCGGCAGCTCCTGCAACGCCCTCATGAAGCCCAGCTCCCGACTTCACCAGGAACCCGCCGCTCCACACCGCACAATCCCCCTGACAAACCCTCGGGTTCGTCCTGAAGAACCTTCAGTTCGGCTGAACTCTCGGACGAATGGGGCTGGGCGAAGACCAGGACGTCGGAGTGGATGCGCCGGTGCGGCGCGGGCAGTCCGCGCACGGCCGCGCGGTGCTGAGCTCGCGCATGCTCGTCGACCACCGCATTGGTGCTGGCGCTGGTGTTGGCGGTGTTGATGGCGGTGGTGTTGGCGCGGTCGGCATTGGCGAGCGGTTCGGTGGCGAATCGGCCGCCGCGTATCGGCACGTGCAGGGCGACGATGTGCTGGAGGTAGAGCAGGTCGGCGTTCTGCGCGGAGGCCACCACCGCACCGGTGGGGTCGATCAGCTCACCCAGCGGCCAGTCACAGTGTGTGAGCACAGCGAGGATCCCGCCGACCCGCAAAAGTCGGGCCGCGACCAGTGCCACCAGGTCGCTGGCGTGGTCGCTGCCGTGCGCCGTGCGCAGGCTCGTGATGATCAGGTCAGCACTGGTGACGCTGTCTGGTGAGACGGCGTCGGGTCCGTCGAGCACCGCGCTGTCGAGGCCCGATTGCTGCGCCGGGGAGGCGGTCACGGGCGCGCGGTCAGAGGTGCCGACAAGGTCGGCCCAGAACGGTAGCGATGTCGGACCGGTGCGGTTGTCCTCGACCGCGATGCGCACCACGCGACCGCTGCGGTCGAGGCTCTCGACAGCGGCGAGCGCGTGGCTCACCTCGGTGTCGTTGTCGGCGTCGCTGTCTGTGTCTGGGTCGGTTCCGGACGCGCGCTCGATCACGCCGTCCGCGCCGACGATGTCGAGCCCGCGACGCTCGTCGGGGGCCGACTGTGAGGTGTGCTGGGGGGTCGGCCAGGGCAACAGCGCGACCCGTCCGCCGGGCTGGCTGAACGAGGCGACGATCGTGCTGACGATCGGCGTGGGCCAACTCGCGTCGAGGTCGATCGGCTCCGGTCCGGCCGGCCACACCGTCGCCGGAGTCGGTAGCGACATCCCCGCGGCGGATCCGTGTGATCGCGAGTGCGCGGTCGTGGAGCCGGGCTTGGCGGGGCTGACCCTGGTGGTAGTCGAAGCGGTCGGGTAGGGGCGGCGGTCGCCTCCCCGGCGGGTACCTGAACGGCTGCTGGTCGGGCGGGCGGAGTCGCTGCGCCGCTTCGGGCCGTGTGGCCGAGACCGGTGCGACGGGTGGTCGGACTGGGGCATGGATACCTCGCAGAGCCTCGGGGTGTTGCGCCGCGCGGTACGTGGCGCCCTGTAGCACCCCCCGACTCCGAAAGCAGCCACCCTTTTCCAGGCTCGTTATCTAATCTTTATCATCGAGTTTGTCGCGGCGCGGCGACCAGAAATGTAAGACAGGCCCGCGCCGCGTACGCCCACCGAGAACCTGACCACGCCACCGTGACCCAACCGGCGGCAGCGACGTCAGAAGTTTCTTGCGCGCCCACCGTGGAGCAGCGGATCGGCGACCCGGCCAGGGCGCCCAGCCAGCGACGGGCTATTACCGAATCGCCACCAAACCGCCACGAACACACTTTTTCAGCAGCTCACAAGCTATTACCGACGATCACTGAATGATCTTGACCTGAAAGTCTCGGCGGCAGCCAGGCGGACCTGTAGATGATCTTTTTGGCGGGTTGAAACGATCACTCAAGATCGTCGGTGGCGGTTTGGAAGCCATGTGGAGGCGTTTTCGCGGCGTTTTGGTGGACTTGATTCTGTCTCCTTGCCTGGTCGTTTTTCTTCGGCCACGCAAAGGAGCCGACTATGGCCCCGAATCGCATACCTCGTAGCGCGCCTTTTGCGCGTGATTCCCTTCCGTTGGACTCCGCGCGGACAGCGTTCGAGTGGTTGGTCACCGGACCGGATCCACTGTCGATTGACGGCCGGTTCTTCCCCGGTCTGCCCCGGCGGCGGGTGCCCCTGAACGAGCTGCGCGAGCTGCTGCTGGACCCGGGCGTGCCGATGCCGACCGTGGACCTGGTCTGGATGCACCTCGTCACGCGCTCCCGCGACGAGGGCAACGCCTGGACGATCGCCTGCGTCGGCGTCGCGCTACCCGCGCTGTTCGCCATCGCCGCCGAACTGTGCGCGCCGTACGCCGATGACCACCGCGACATCCACGCCGCCGTGCTGACCGGGTTCCTGTCCGAGTTGGCAAGCATCAACCTCGCCCGCCCGTGGATCCTGTGGCGGCTGCGCTGCGCGGCGCTGCGCGCGGGACACCTGTTCATCCGCGACGCGCTGGAGCGCCCGCTGCCCACCGATGAGGACTTCCACTCCAGCGAGCCCACCCCGCCGTGGGGCCACCCGGACTTCGTCCTCGCCCGCGCGGTAGCCGAAGGCGCGATCACCCGCGACGAGGCTGAGCTGATCGGTTCCACCCGACTGGAGGACTACTCGCTGTCCGCCGCCGCGGCCGATGCCGGCGTCAACGTCACCACCCTGCAATGGGTCCGCGGCGAAGCCGAAGCACGCCTGGTCGCGTGGCTGTCCGAGCAGGCCCCGCACGACGACCCCGGTGATCGCCGCGAGCGCGATGTGGAGATCCGCGCGGTCAACGCGGCGACCATCACCACCGCCGCCAACAGCACCGCCAATGACACCGGCACCAGCCTGCGCCGTCCAGCCGGGAAGTCACGAAGAGTGACCACGTCGACGGAAAAGTTGTCGGTCACAGTTCGGTATCGGACCTGGAAAAAGCCACCCGAATCCGGAGTCGAGGGCCGCGGGAGGACACCAGCCGCCCCCGCGCACACCACCTCGCCCGACCGGCCGACCGCGACAACCCAGCGGCCACCAAACACGACCCCGGGCACGACTCCGGAGGTGCCGCGATGCGCCTGACCCATTCGCCCCTTCGTCACCGGCCCGACCACCGGCCCGGTCAACGCGGCAGCGACCGTCGGCCCCGCCGAGGACCCGTCACCCCGCCACTCGCTCCACCGTTCACCGTGGCCCGCCGAGCCCAACACAGCCGCTCCCGCACCTCGCGACCGACCACTGACACACCCACCACCCCTCCGATGTCTGCTCCGGTGTCAGGTCCGGTGTCTGTTCCGATGCCCCCGCCTCCGGTGAGGCGCCGCACCACGGTGCGGCGGCGGCCCCTGGTGATCGCCCAGGTGGCCATGCTCACCCTCGCCCTGACCGCGTCGGCATCAACAACCACGGTCGCTCACGCGGACACCGTGGTGCTCGCGATCGCAGGCAGCATCGATGAGGTCCTGACCAACATCCGCAACTGGTTGATGGGCATTTTGGCGGCCTTGGCGACGGTGTTCCTCACCATCGGCGGCGTCCGCAGAGTGTTCGGCGGCGGCGACCCCAGCGAGCAGGAGAAGGCCAAGGAGGCGTTCAAGGCCGCCGGCATCGGCTACGGCCTGGCCGCGCTCGCCCCGCTGGTCGTCACCGTGCTCAAGGGCATCGTGGGGGCCTGACCGATGCGCCCGTCGATCAGACCCACCCCGCGCCGCCCCTCGGTCGGCCCCACTATCAGCCCCACCGTCGATTCGCTGCACGACGCAGCGGAGGGCACGCAGGGCGGGTCGGCGGCGGCGTCGGCGGACCGCCGGGAGATGCTCGCGCCCCCGGCCGCGAGCCCCCGGCGCGCCCGCCGGACGGCGCGGCCTACACGCGTGACGCGCGGCCGGGCGCTGGTGGCGTTGGTGGTGAGCCTGGTCGTCCTGCTGGGCGGCGCCCTCGCCGCCGCGGCCCTCGGCCCGGACTCGGGCTCACCGGCCGCGCCGGCCGCCGCCGCGCAACCGCTGCCGGTCCCCACGGTCGACCCAGACCCGTGTAGTTCGAGCGCCCCGCCGCCGACCTGCGTCCTGCCCCCACCGACCACCACACCGCGGTCACCCACGCCGTCGACGGGGCTGCCGCTGCCCACCGAGGCGCCGACGCTGCCGCCGTGCGACCCCACTGTCCCGGTGCAGCCATGTGCCCCGACCAACAGCCCGACACCCGGTCCGACCAGCACGACGCCGTGTACCGGGGAAGGCTGCATCCCCCAGCCCGGCACCACCACGGCGCCGACGACGAACCCCGGCGAGGGGCAACCCGGTCAGGGTGAGGAGCCCGAGGACGAGTGCGGGATCAGCGACATCGGTGCCTGCATCACCGAGGCCATCAACGCCTTCTTCCGCGGCATCGTCACCGCCGCGTTGAACCCGTTGCTGGACCTGCTCTCGAACACTCTGTTGACCACCCCGATGCCGGACGATCTGCCGCGGATCGGGGAGCTGTGGGACAACTCCTGGGAGATCTTGCTCGTCTCCTACGGCCTGCTGGTCCTGATCGCGGGCGTCATCGTGATGGGCTACCAGACCCTGCAGACCCGGCACTCGATCAAGGAGATCGCACCCCGGATCGTGGTCGGCTTCCTCGCCGGAGCGCTCAGCCTCTGGGTGGCGACCAAGGGCATCCAGATCGCCAACGCCCTCGCCCAAGCGGTGATGGGCGGCGGCGTGGACGCCAACCAGCCCATGGTCGGACCCGGCGAGGCGCTGAAAGACATGATCCTGGGCTCGCTCACGGGCGGGATCTGGATCATCTTCATGGGCATATTCCTCGCCGGGATGCTGGTGGTCCTGCTCGTCACCTACATCGTCCGGATCGCCCTCACCCTCGTCCTGATCGCCGGCGCCCCGATCGCGTTGATGTTTCACGCGCTGCCGCAGACCGAGGGCATCGCCTACTGGTGGTGGAAAGCGTTCGGCGGCTGTCTCGCGATCCAGGTCGTGCAGTCCCTGACGTTGATCACCGCGATGCGCGTGTTCTTCGCCCCGGGCGGGTTCACGATGTTCGGGCCGAACGTCGACGGTCTGGTGAATCTGCTCGTCGCGATGGCGCTGATGTACGTGTTGTTCAAGATCCCGTTCTGGATCCTCGGGTCACTCCGCGTCGGTGGTGGGCGCTCGCTGCTGGGTTCCCTCGCGCGCGGGTTCCTCGTCTACACGATCTTCCGCCGGTTCAGTGGCGGCGGAACCCGTCGCCCACACCCATCAGGTGGCGGCCGCCGCGGTTGGGGCGGTGGCGGTGGGCATGGCGGCGGCCCTAGCGGAGGTGGTGGTCCTAGCGGTGGCGACCGTGGCGGCGGCGGTCCGAGTGGCGGCGGTCGCGGCGGCCGTGGTGGCGGTCCTAGCGGCGGTGGTCGTGGTGGCGGTCCTAGTGGTGGCGGTCCTAGCGGCGGCGGTCGCCATGGATCTCACGGTGGTGGACCTCGCGGTGGCCGTCAGGGTGGAGGTCGTCGCCAGGGTAACCGTGGACCGCACACGAGCAGTGGCGGCAGCAGGCCGTTGCCACAGCGTCCCGGCGCTGTCGGGGGCGGACCAGTACCCGTGGATCCGCACCGCCCCTCACCGCGGCCCCGCTCGGCTGGGCGGGATTCGTCTCTGTCCGTGGTGGCGGTGCCGGGCAGGCCGGTTTCCCACACGGCTACTCGTGTTCCCGCCTCACCTCACTACCGGCAGTCGCCGAGGAGAGCCGGAAGCCCCAGTGGTCCGCCAGCACTGGTAGGCGCACGACGTCTGCCGCGGGAGGGCGTACGACGAATACCAGCACCCAATCCCGCACCCAGGTCGTCACCGGCATCACCGAGTCGGCCCGCACCGCGCGCCGGCAGCCAGCTGCCGCTGCCACTGGATCTGCCGAAGCCGTCCACGCCGCCGCGCTTCAGCTCACCGCCAACACCGTCACCGGAGGCGCGGCCGAGTCCCAAGCCAGGAGGTAAGACGTCATGACCGCACCCGTTAGTATCCCGACGGTCGTTTCATACTGCACCTCCTGCGGTTGTTGGGGTTGTTCGCTTGCCGCGCGATGTGGGTTTGGCGGCTTGCTGTCGGTAGATGGCCTGGGTTTCCTCGTCCCAGGGGATGCACCACCG
>NZ_JBOHGB010000102.1:0-25202 GCF_050699935.1 Actinophytocola sp. | reverse complement strand
CCGCGCGCCGGCGCCGTGGCCGCCCGGTCCGACGCCTGCTTGGGCGCCCCGGACTCCGGCTGTTCGGCGGGCGCCGCGGCGCCCTGTGCCGGCTTCGCCGCCGGTTCGGCCGGCGGCGTGGCGGCGGCCCCGCCGGGCGAGTCGGTGACGTACTCGGAGACCGGCGTGATCGCGCCGAGGTTCAGCTCGGAGTCCTCGTCGAGGACGGACGCCATCGCCGCGCGCACCGCGGAGATGTCCGGCAAGGGCGGCTCGGTCACGCGGACCCGCAACGGCTCGGGCTCGTACCGGTTGCCGGTCACCAGCCCGGCGAGCGGGTCGGCCAGGACCGGTGGCGGAACCGGGTCCTGAGTGCCGTCGTTCGTCATGCCAACTCCCTCGAGCTACCTAGTGGTCACTCCGTGTTCCAGGCTAGGCGCCGTTGGCCCGGTGGGCGAGGTACGCCTGGCGAACCGCGAGGCTGACTCGAACATCGGCGACCAGCGGTTCGAAGAACGCCTGCCGGTAGAGCGGGTCGGTGGTCGCCGACGCGGTGAAGTACAGGCCGCAGAACACCGACAGGAAGATCGACAGCTGGACGAGCGAGTTCGGCAGCGGCAGCTCGATGCCGAACAACGTGCCGAAGTCGACGGACTTGCCCTCGCCGAGCCACGCGTCGACCACGGATGAGTGCACCGCGAGCACACCCAGGCCGATGAGCAGGCAGAACACCAGCACCACGAGCATCACGATCTGCATCGCCTGGGCGATGAACAACACCAGCATGATGTTCGCGCGCTCGCCGCGGCTCAGCTGCTCGGGGGCGGCCGTCGCGTTCGCGGTGTCCAGGTCCGCGAGGTCCGCGGGGAGGCCGGGCAGCCGGCCGGTGGTCATCTGGTCGACCATGCCGCGCAGCTCCTCACGCAGCATCGCGATCATGAACAGGACCGCGAGCGTCGCGAACACCGCGACCACGAGCCACAGCCGCGAGCGGTCCAGCGCGCCGGCGATCTGCCACATGTCGGCCGCGAAGAACGTGAACAACACGACGATCACCAGCAGCGGCAGGGCCCGGGTCGCCATCGTGCCGACCTTGCCGAGCTGGACGAACGCGCGGCGCAGACCCCAGGCGAGGATCGAGCCGGCGCCGGCGTAGACGCCCGCGAGCACGAGCAGGGTCAGCCCGATGTTGATCGTGAGGCTGAGCCAGAGCTGCGAGCGCAGCCCGGTCGCCCACTCGACCCAGGGCAGCACGAACGCGGTCAGCACGAGCACGGTGCCGGCGAGCACGAGCCGGGCGGGTCGCGCCAGCGCGCGCATCCACCTCGACACGAGCCAGCCCGCGACGACCGGCAGGACGAGCCCGGCGACGGTGATGGCGAGCAGCGCGAACACCCAGACCGTGTCGTTCAGCCGTGCCTCGAGCTCGGTCTCGTCCACCGCGAGCCACGTCGTGAGCCGGGACGTCAGCGGGTCGATGAGCATGAGGAACGTCAGTGCGGGGGTGGCGCGCCGCAGGATGGCCGAGCCGCGCCGGTCGTGCCGGACCACCAGCGGCAGCCCGCGGCGGCGCAGCACGGCCTCGAAGCGGCTCCGCGCGGAGTCGGTTCGCCGGCGTGGTTTTGGCTCACCGGGAACCGGCTCGGCGCGCGCCGGATCCGCGTGATCTTCGTGAAGCACGCCAAGACGCTACTGCGTCAGGACTTGGTCCTCGTCGTGGACCTCTTGGTAGTGGCCGACTTCGCCGGCGTCTTGCGACGCGTGGTGCGCTTGGGCGCCGGGCCCTTGGCACGTTTCTCGGCGAGCAGCTCGGCGGCGCGCGCATCGGTCAGCGTCTCCACGTCGTCGGCCTTGCGCAGGGACGCGTTGAACTCGCCGTCGGTGACGTACGGGCCGAACCGGCCGTCCTTGACCACCATCGGCTTGCCGGACACCGGGTCGGAGCCGAGCTCCTTGAGCGGCGGCGCGGACGCGGCGGCCTGCCGGCCGCGGCGCTTGGGCTCGGCGTAGAGCTTGAGCGCCTCGTCGAGGGTGACCGTGAAGATGTCCTCCTCCTTGGCCAGCGACCGGGAGTCGGTGCCCTTCTTGAGGTACGGGCCGTAGCGGCCGTTCTGCGCGGTGATCTCCTCGCCGCTGCTCGGGTTTGTGCCGACGACGCGGGGCAGCGAGAGCAGCCGGAGCGCGTCGTCGAGGGTGACCGAGGCGATGTCCATCGACTTGAACAGCGACCCGGTGCGCGGCTTGGGTTTCTTCGCCTTGGCCGAGCCGTTGGTGTCCGCCGGGTCCGGCAGGATCTCGGTGACGTAGGGCCCGAAGCGGCCCTCCTTGACGACGATCTCGTGGCCCGTCACCGGGTCCGTGCCGAGCGAGCGGCCCTCGGCCGGGGTGGCGAAGAGCTTCTCGGCGATCTCGACGCTCAGCTCGTCGGGCGGCAGGTCCTCGGGCAGGTTGGCCCGCTGCGGCTCGCCGTTCTCGCCAGTGCCCTCGAGAATGCGCTCGAGGTAGGGCCCGTACCGGCCGACGCGGACCACGACCGCCCGGCCGGTCTCGTCGGTGAACAGCGGGATGGAGTTGATCTCCCGCGCGTCGATGGTGTCCACACCGGACCCGACGAGCTTCTTGAGCCCGCCGGAGCGGCCGACCGAGCCCTCGGGCCCGATGTCGCCGCCGAAGTAGAACCCGGTGAGCCACTGGGTGCGCTGCTGCTCGCCGGCCGCGATGCGGTCGAGCTCGTCCTCCATGGCCGCGGTGAAGTCGTAGTCCACGAGCCGGCCGAAGTGCCGCTCCAGCAGGCCGACCACGGAGAACGCGGTCCAGGACGGCACGAGCGCGGAGCCCTTCTTCCACACGTACCCGCGGACCTGGATGGTGTTGATGATCGACGCGTAGGTCGACGGCCGGCCGATGCCGAGCTCCTCCAGCGTCTTCACGAGGCTCGCCTCGGTGTAGCGCGGCGGCGGGCTGGTGGTGTGGCCGTCCGGGTTCAGCTCGGTGGCGGTGACGCCCTGGCCCTTGGTGAGGTGGGGCAGCCGGCGCTCGGCGTCGTCGGCCTCGCCGCCGGCCTCGGAGTCGACGGCCTCGACGTAGGCGCGCAGGAAGCCGGGGAAGGTGATCGTGCGGCCGGACGCGGCGAAGGTGCACTCCTCGCCACTGGTGGCGGTGCCCGTGATGCGGACGCTCATCGTGGTGCCGCGGGCGTCGGCCATCTGCGAGGCCACCGTGCGCTGCCAGATCAGCTCGTAGAGGCGGAACTCGTCGGACTCGAGCTCGCCGGCGACCTGGCCCGGGGTGCGGAACACCTCGCCGGCCGGACGGATCGCCTCGTGCGCCTCCTGGGCGTTCTTGACCTTGCGGTTGTACTGGCGCGGCTGCGGCGAGACGTAGGCGGCGCCGTACAGCTCGCGGGCCTGCGACCGGGCCGCCGCGATCGCCGTCTCGGACAGCGTCGTGGAGTCGGTTCGCATGTACGTGATGTAGCCGTTCTCGTACAGGCGCTGGGCGATCCGCATCGCCCGCTCCGCGGAGAAGCGGAGCTTGCGCCCGGCCTCCTGCTGGAGCGTGGAGGTCATGAACGGCGCGTACGGCCGGCGGGTGTAGGGCTTCTCCTCGACGCTGGAGACGGTCAGCGCGGCGCCGGTGAGCGCGTCGGCGAGCCGGCGGGCCTCGGGCTCGTCGAGGCGCAGGACGTTCGCGCCGGACTTGAGCCGGCCGTCCTGGCCGAAGTCGCGGCCGGTGGCCAGGCGGGTGCCGTCGACGGAGAGCAGCCGGGCGCCGAAGTCGCGCGGGTCGGCCTCCGTGCCGGCGGTCTCCTCGACACGCAGCCGCGCGGAGATGTCCCAGTAGCTGGCGGGGACGAACTTCATCCGCTCGCGTTCCCGGTCCACCACGATGCGGGTGGCCACCGACTGCACGCGGCCGGCCGAGAGGTTCCGCATGATCTTCTTCCACAGGACCGGGCTGACCTCGTAGCCGTACAGCCGGTCGAGGATGCGCCGGGTCTCCTGGGCGTCGACGAGGTCCTGGTCGAGCTCGCGGGTCTGCTCGGCGGCCTGGCGAATGGCGGACTCGGTGATCTCGTGGAACACCATGCGGCGCACCGGGACCTTGGGCTTGAGCGCCTCGATCAGGTGCCAGGCGATCGCCTCGCCCTCGCGGTCACCATCCGTCGCGAGGTAGAGCTCGTCGACGGTCTTGAGGGCCTCCTTGAGCTCGGTGACGGTGGACTGCTTGTCCGGCGTGACGATGTAGATCGGCTCGAAGCCGTTGTCGACGTTGACGCCGAGGTTCGACCACGACTCACCCTTGTACCTCGCCGGCACCTCGGCCGCCTTGCGCGGCAGGTCCCGGATGTGCCCACGGGAGGACTCCACGACGAAGTTCCGGCCGAGGTACGACGCGATCTTGCGAGCCTTGGCCGGCGACTCGACGATCACCAGCCGCCGCGGCTCTGACCCGTTGGTCGCGCCGCTTCTCTTCGTCTTCGTAGTCCCTGCCACGCTTGTCCCGCTCTCTTGTCAAGCTCACTCTCAGCTCGACAGTGTGCACGTTGCTCACTGTGATACCTACCCCCAGGTGCCCCGAGGCACACTCGACGGCCCCGGTTCCGCCCTATTACCTGAGTAGCACGCTCAGGCCGGCTGGCGCACATGGGATACCGCCGGCCAGTGGCTCTCGGCGGCTGCGGAGGGTGATCGCCCGACGAGTTCGGCGAGTCGACCGAGCCGCCTCCTGCCAGATATTCGCAGGCCAGGGACGTCGTCCTCGGCGCGGTACGGATTCGCGGGCAGACCGGCGGCGGTGACCGCGGCGGTGAGCGGCTCGTGCGTGTCGCGGGCGAGCGGGTCGAGCCGGAGGAGGTAGCCGCCGTCGATCCAGTCGCCGGCGGCGAGCACCCAGAGTCGCAGCGCCGCACCGGCCAGGGTGAGCCCGGCCGGGACGGTCTTGGTGTCGGTCTTGGTGTCGCCGTCGGTCCAGGCGGCGGCGAGCGCGGTGAGGTCGCGGCGGAACGCGGTGCGCAGCAGCAGCCCGCCCGGATGGTCGCCGGTCGTGAAGAGGGTGGCGTCGACGCCGCGGTCGGCGAGGGCCCGCCGGAGCACGTGGCCGCGCCAGGTCTGCGCCAGCGGGACCGAGAGCCGCGCGGTGACGCCGCCGAAGCTCACCAGCCGGCCCGGTCCGCAGAGCAGCCCGGCGAGGTCCCCGCGGGCCGGCGGGTTCGCCTCGGCGGAGTAGAACGACAACTGGGCCACCCGACACAGGATAGAACACTCGTTCGATCCGGGGAACCCGGTGGATCATGGCCGGAACACGAACGGGCCCACCACGAACTCGCCGTGGTGGGCCCGCCCGGTTGTTACGCGGTCAGGACGCGCCGTCGGTCACCGGCGTCGGCTTCTGGTCGGCCGGGTCGTCCGAGATCACGGTGCCCCGCCGCTTGGACACGAAGATCGCGCCGGCGACGAGCAGCGCGGCGACCACGGCGAACGTGACCCGCAGGCCGGTGTTCGCGCTCTCGCCGATCGAGAGGGTCACGATCGCGGGGGCGATCAGCAGCGAGACCAGGTTCATCACCTTGATCAGCGGGTTGATCGCCGGGCCGGCGGTGTCCTTGAACGGGTCGCCCACGGTGTCACCGATGACCGTGGCCGAGTGGGCCTCGGAGCCCTTGCCGCCGTGGTTGCCGTCCTCGACCAGCTTCTTGGCGTTGTCCCACGCGCCACCGGAGTTGGCCAGGAAGACCGCCATCAGCGTGCCGGTGGCGATGGCGCCGGCCAGGTAGCCGGCGAGCGGGCCGACGCCGAGGCCGAAGCCGACCGAGATCGGCGCCAGCACCGCCATCAGGCCCGGGGTGGCGAGCTCGCGCAGCGAGTCGCGGGTGCAGATGTCCACGACACGGCCGTACTGTGGGCGGACCGAGCCGTCCATGATGCCAGGGTTGTCGTGGAACTGGCGGCGCACCTCGAACACGACCGCGCCCGCCGCGCGGGACACGGCGTTGACCGCGAGCCCGGAGAACATGAACACGGCCGCCGCACCGATCACGATACCCACCAGCACCTTGGGATCGAACACGGTGAAGTTGTCGATGAAGAACTGGTCCACGTCCAGGCCCGAAGCGGCCTCGGCGAGCGACTCGGTGATCGCGGTCAGGTAGGAGCCGAACAGCGCGGTCGCGGCGAGCACGGCGGTCGCGATCGCGATGCCCTTGGTGATCGCCTTGGTGGTGTTGCCGACCGCGTCGAGCTCGGTGAGGATCGCCGCACCCTCGCCCTCGACGTCGCCGGACATCTCGGCGATGCCCTGCGCGTTGTCGGAGACCGGGCCGAAGGTGTCCATGGCCACGATGACGCCGACGGTGGTCAGCAGGCCGCAGCCGGCCAGGGCGATCGCGAACAGCGACACGAACAGCGACCCGGACAGCAGGAACGCGCCGTACACGGCCCCGCCGATGACGAGCGCGGTGTAGACCGCGGACTCGAAGCCGACCGAGATGCCGGAGAGGATCACGGTGGCGGCGCCGGTCAGCGAGGTCTTGCCGACGTCCTTGACCGGCTTGTGCTCGGTGCCGGTGAAGTAGCCGGTGAGCCACAGGATGATGCCGGCGAGCACGATGCCGATGATCACTGCGACGGCGGCGATGAGTGCCGGGCTGCCGGTCGTGTTCGGGTCGGCGGCGTCGGTGAGCTCGGAGAACGACGTGGGCAGGAAGATGAACGCCGCCGCGGTGCACAGGATCGCGGAGATCAGCGCGGAGATGTAGAAGGACCGGTTGATCGCGGCCAGGCCGCCCTCGCCGGGGCGGGCGCGGGTGATGTAGACGCCGATGACCGCGGTGATCACGCCGAGGGCCGGCACGATCAGCGGGAACAGCAGGCCCTGCGCGCCGAACGCGGTGGAGCCGAGGATCAGCGCGGCGACCAGGGTCACGGCGTAGGACTCGAACAGGTCCGCGGCCATGCCGGCGCAGTCACCCACGTTGTCGCCGACGTTGTCGGCGATGGTGGCGGCGTTGCGCGGGTCGTCCTCGGGGATGTTCTGCTCGACCTTGCCGACGAGGTCGGCGCCGACGTCCGCGGCCTTGGTGAAGATGCCGCCGCCGACACGCATGAACATGGCGATCAGCGCGGCGCCGAAGCCGAAGCCCTCGAGCACCTTGGGTGCCTCGCCCGCGTAGACGAGCACGACGATCGAGGCGCCGAACAGTCCGAGGCCGACGGTCGACATGCCGACCACGCCGCCGGTGCGGAACGCCACGCGCATGGCGATCTCACGGCCGGACGGTTCCCGGGAGGCGGCGGCGACGCGCAGGTTCGCCTGGGTTGCCAGCCACATGCCGAGATAGCCGATCGAGAACGAGAACACCGCGCCGATCACGAAGAACACCGATCGGCCGATCAGTTCGCCGGCGCCGTCGGCCGGTAGTGCGAACAGCAGGGCGAACACCACGAGCCCGAAGATCAGCAGGGTGTTCCGCTGGCGCTTGAGGTACGCGCCGGCGCCCTCCTGCACGGCCTTGGCGATGTCCTGCATCTTCGGGGTGCCCTGGCCGGCGGCCAGCACCTCCTTGAGCAGCACGTAGCCAACGGCGAGGGCAGCGAGAGCGATCACGGCTACCACGACGACCACGCCGCGGTCACCGCCGGTCAGCGGCGGGCCTTCCGCTAGGTACTGCCAGGACATCGGTCCTCCAGGTACTTCTTGCCTGATGTGGGCGCTACACACCGGTTGGCCTGACCGGGCCACGGTTCATCCCTGCTCGGGACGGATTGCGCCACCAGGTGTTGATGGGACGTCGGCGGAGTCTATTGGTTGTCCTCGCGCGCCCCGCGAGGCGTCCCGTCAACTGCGGTTTTCGGGGTCCTGCGACGGGTGGACGTGATCGGTAAAGGGAATCGATCCAGTCGGGTCCGCGGCGGGCGGCGCGGGGTTGTCGGTGGGATGTGCGAAGCTCCCTGTCGTGGGTACGCAGCCAGCCGCTGGACGTGGCCGTCGGCTGCTCGACCGGGTCCTCGCCGGCGTGCCGTCGGGTGAGAGTCCGCTGCGACACGTGCGTGAGCTGCCGGAACGCATGGCGGAGCCGGTGCCGTGGCCGGACTGGGTCTCCGGTTCGCTGCGCGAGGCGTTCGAGCGGTGCGGGGTGGTCGCGCCGTGGGCACACCAGGTGGAGGCGGCGGCGCACGCGTTCGCGGGCCGGCATGTGGTGATCGCCACGGGGACGGCGTCGGGCAAGTCGCTGGCCTACCAGGTGCCGGTGCTGTCGTCGCTGGCGTCGGACCGGCGGGCGACCGCGCTGTACCTGTCGCCGACGAAGGCGCTGGGCGCGGACCAGCTGCGGTCCGTCGGTGCGCTGGACGTCCCGGAGGTGCGGCCGGCGAGCTTCGACGGGGACACCCCGCTGCCGGAGCGGGACTGGGTGCGGGCGCACTCGCGGTGGGTGTTCACGAACCCGGACATGCTGCATCGCGGGATCCTGCCGGCGCACGCGAAGTGGGCGCACTTCTTCCGTCGGCTGGCGTTCGTGGTGGTCGACGAGTGTCACGGGTATCGCGGGGTGTTCGGTTCGCATGTGGCGTTGCTGCTGCGGCGGCTGCGGCGGGTGGCGCGGCGATACGGGTCGGACCCGGTGTTCGTGCTGGCGTCGGCGACGGTGTCGGACCCGGCGGCGTCGGCGTCGGTGCTGGCCGGGGTGCCGTGCGAGGCGGTGACGGCGGACCGTTCGCCGCGGGGGGCGCGGACGGTGGCTTTGTGGGAGCCGCCGCTGCTCTCCTCGCTGGAGGGCGAGAACGGGGCGCCGGTGCGGCGGTCGGCGGGCGCGGAGACGGCGCGGATCCTCACGGACCTGGTGGTGGAGGGCGCCCGGACGCTGGCGTTCGTCCGGTCACGGCGGGGCGCGGAGCTGACGGCGCTGTCGGCCCGTCATGCTTTGTCCGAAGTGGACTCCTCGCTGCCCGCTCGGGTGGCGGCGTACCGGGCGGGGTTCCTGCCGGAGGAGCGGCGGGCGCTGGAGCAGTCGCTGGCGTCCGGGCAGTTGTTGGGGGTCGCGAGCACGAACGCGCTGGAGCTCGGGGTGGACATCGCGGGGCTGGACGCGGTGGTGGTGGCCGGGTACCCGGGGACGCTGGCGTCGTTCTGGCAGCAGGCGGGGCGGGCCGGCCGGGCCGGAGACGGTTCGCTGGTGGTGTTCGTGGCGCAGGACAACCCGCTGGACACGTACCTGGTGCACCACCCGTCGGCGATGCTGGACAAGCCGGTCGAGGCGACGGTGATCGACCCGGCGAACCCGTACGTGCTGGCGCCGCAGCTGGCGTGCGCGGCGGCCGAGCTGCCGCTGGCCGAGGCCTGCCTCGCCGACTTCGGTGGCGCGGCCGCGCGGCGGGTCGTGGACGAGCTGGTGTCGGACGGTGTGCTGCGGCGCCGGCCGACGGGCTGGTTCTGGACGTCGCGGGAGCGCCCGCACGCGTCGGTGGACATCCGCGGGTCGGGTGGCGACCAGGTGGCGGTCGTGGAGTCGGACTCCGGGCGGCTGCTGGGGACGGTGAACCCGGGTTCGGCGTGCACGACGGTGCACCCGGGGGCGGTGTACCTGCACCAGGGGACGTCGTACGTGGTGGACGAGCTGGACCTGGCGGCGGGGCTGACGATGGTCCACCGCGAGGATCCGGAGTGGACCACTACCCCGCGCGAGCAGGTGGACATCTCCGTTCTGTCCACTATGGAGAGTCGGGCCCGCGGCGGCGTGTCGGTGAACCTGGGCGAGGTCGCCGTGACGTCGCACGTGGTCGGGTACCTGCGCCGGCTGCCGTCAGGCCAGGTGCTGGACCAGATCCCGTTGGACCTGCCGGAGCAGACCCTCCACACGCGGGCGGTCTGGTACACGGTGAGCGATGCACTGCTGGCGGAGGCGGGGGTGTCCCACCGGGCGGTCCCGGGCGCCCTGCACGCGGCCGAACACGCGGCGATCGGCCTGCTTCCCCTGTTCGCGACGTGCGACCGCTGGGACATCGGCGGCGTGTCCACCGCGCTGCACGCCGACACCGGCGAGGCCACGGTCTTCGTCCATGACGGCCACCCGGGCGGCGCGGGCTTCGCCGACCGCGGTCACGCGGCCCTGATCCCCTGGCTGACGGCGACCCGCGACGCGATCGCGGCGTGCGAGTGCGCGGCCGGCTGCCCGTCCTGCGTGCAGTCCCCCAAGTGCGGCAACGGAAACGAGCCCCTCGACAAGTCGGCCGCCGTCGCCGTGCTGGACGCGGTCCTCCGCGTCACGTCCTCGTCGGAGGACCAGAGCCCGGCGGCATGATCCGTCCACAAGCGGCCGAGTCGTCCACAGCAAGACGCGACACCACTGGAATCGTCCTCCCCCTCCGGTAATGTGGAAAGCGGGGACGGTGGATTCAGGCGGTCGTTGCGACATGATCTATGTGGACAGTAGCAGGTTGAGTTTTCCTTGGGGCTGAGCCAGTTCAGGGTTTTGCCTGTGGGGAAGTACTGGCAGAGCATGCCGTTGATGCTTTTATGTCAAGCGGGCTGGTGGCGGGTGATGTGGTGTCGCCAGGCCGCTTGGTCGGTGGTCATGGCTCGGTGGATGACGTCGATGAGGTGGCGTTGGAGGATGCGGCCCCTCCGCGTGAGCCTTTGGCGGGTTCGTGGCGGGCCAGGAGCGCCTGCGCGGCTGGGTGTCGGCGTTTCTGCACGATGGCGGCGATGTAGAGCACGCTGTTGAGTCGGCGGTTGCCGCCTCGGTGCAGTCGGTGCCGTTCCTGGTCGGCGGAGTAGACCGGGATCGGTGCGCAGCCGGTGTAGCGCGAGTTTGGCCGAGGTGGCGAACCGGGTGAAGTCGCCGATCTCGGTGATCAGGACCGCCGCCCGAGTTGTAGCTGATCCCGGTGACCTCCAGCAGCGCGGGCGCCAAGGGGGTCACGAGTTGCCTGATCGTGGTGTCGAGGTCGTGTGGACCCGGCGGTTGATTCGGCGATCTCAGTGATCATGTCGAGCAGCGCCTGGCGGACGTGCGTCCTGGTCGTCGCGGTGTTCACCAGTGCGGTCACGGCCGCCAGGTTCCTGGCTCGGGCCAGGTCTCCCGGTGTGTGGTCGAGCCAGACGTGCAGTGGGGCCTTGAGCTGGTTGATCGCCATCGTGCGGCGCCTTGATGAGATCGGTCCGGTAGTCGACTAGGACGCGTAGCTCACGCACGCGCACGTCGATGCGGTGCCGGTCCAGGCCGGGGATGGCGACGGCGGCATGGGCCACTGCGGCGGCGTCGATCTGGTCGGACTTGGCTGCGGCGGCTGCGTGCAGCATGCGGTGGGCGGCGGCTAGGCGGGTGGGAACCCAGACCACCTCACGGCCGGCGAGCAGCAGTCCGTCGGCCAGGCGGCGGGCGAAGCCCCGGCCGTCCTCGATGGCGCAGGTGACCGGTGTGTCACCGGCGATCGACCTGATCCAGTTGAGTAGCACGACGATCAGGGACGCATTGTTGCCGACGGTCAGCGGCCTGCCGATGCGCCTGCCCGCGGCGTCGACGGCCACCGCGACGTGGATGCGCTTGTGCGAGTTGACGGCTCAGCAGGCTTCTATCAAGTCACCCGGTCAGGGGCTCGCCCTGCGGGCCACTGTGGACAGATCAACGGAAGATCCTCACGGACACGTGTTCTCCGAGTCACCCAGCAACCCCAAACCGGCCCTCCTCCCGTCGAAGAAGATCCGGTGCCGCGCACTCTGCACCACCAGGTGTTCTCGTTGCTGCCGCGTTGCCATTGAGCGTGCGGATCGCAGAAGTAGATCGCGAGGTCGGTGGCCAGGGTGATCTCGGCGTGGCGGGCCAGCTCGGTGCCGCGGTCCCAGGTCAGTGACCGTTTCAGGATGGTGGGCCGGGTGTGGATCATGGCGTCCCGTACCGCGGGCGCGATGTCGCCGTCGGGCAGGTGCGCCAGCAGGCAGAACCGGCTCGTGCGTTCGACCAGGGTGCCGATCGCGGACTTGTTGTCCTTGCCGATGAGCAGGTCGCCTTCCCAGTGCCCCGGTATCGCTCGAGCCGCGGCCTCGGCTGGCCGCTCGCTGATCTCCACCAGATCGGGGATCAGCGGCCGACGAGCCCGCCGGGCCTGAGCCTGACGAGGTGGTAAGGGCGATGCCCGCCCGGTGCGCAGGCATCGGGCCGGCTCCCGGCGCAGGGCTGCACGTCCCTGGACGTCGAGGGACTGGTAGATCGTCTCCTGCGACACGCGCAGCTCCGGCCGGTCGGGAACCTCGATCGCCAGCCTGGTCGAGATCCGCGCCGGTGACCACCACCGCTCAAGCCGCGCCTGCACCCACTTCCGCAACTCCACATCGGTGGCCAGGGCGAGCCTGGCTGCCGCGCGCCCGCCGCGCTCGCTCGCACGCCGCCACCTGCGCTCGATACCGCGCTCGACCCCGTTCCGGAAGATCTCCCGGCTCACCGTCGAAATCGGCCGACCCAGCCGCCGCGCGCGATCACCCGCACGCTCTCATCCCGCACCACACCGAGCGAGATCTCCTCCCGCCCGGCCACCGACAGATACCGATCCCCCACCACACCAGGCGCGTTACCGATCACCCCGCCAGCCTCAGCGAACCACCGCGACCCGGTCCGCGGCGACACACCCACCGCCCACGAGGCACGCATCACCACCCGCCCCGCCCGAACCCCATCCCAAAACCGCACCCGCACAACTCGCGGCAACGGCAACGGCCCACCACAAACACCACGTCATCAGAAGGGTGTTGCACGACCCTGGAATCACCGACCCCGCGTCCGGCGAATGTCCTCAACAACTGTCCACTGTGGATTTCTGTGGCCTTCGCTTCCGTTTCGACACCGCCGCGATGTCTGCACGGCTTCACTCTCGCGGCGCCGCCAAAGTCAAGGCAACCCTAGTTCCGTGACACCCCACTCCGAATGGGGAATGGCAACGCGCCGGGGGCCGGGAGACCGGCGACCCCGGCGCGTTGCGCTACGCCGGGCGCGCGAGGAGCGGTTCTGCTACCGCTCGGGTCGGCGCGCGGTCAGTGGTCGGGCATCGGCGGGGCGTCCGGCGTGCGCGGGGGTTTCGGGGAGGCGGTTACCTCCGCGCGCGACGGCCGTCCCTGGGGCCAGGTACTCGCCGAATGCCCGATGCTGGCCGCGCCGCGGGAGATCCACTCCTCCTGCGAGCGTCCGACATGCTCCCCGTCCCAGGGTCGGCCACCAGGTTGCGGGAGCGGCGCCGATCAGCGGGACGGGTTGGCTGCGGTGGAGCGGCATTTCTGCGGAACGCCCACCGCGGGCGTGCCGGGAGGGTGCCCCCGGCAAAGCGTGTTTCACGGGTACCGCTGAGCGCATCCCACTCAATCCCTTGGCGTCAGTCCGCTACGACGAGGCCGGCGATCGACCGGGCGTGGGCCGCGCCCGTGGCCACGGCGTCGATGAGCGCGTCCTGCACGGCGCTCGAGTCCGGCATCTGCCAGCCGCAGACCTCCGGGCGCACCCGCCAGTGGACGACACCGTGCTGCAGCGGGGTGGGCGGCAGCGGCACGTAGCTGCCCTCCGCGTGCAGGACCACGTCGCCCTCCTCGGCGAGCGGGCGCTCCAGCTTGTGGCCCGCGTTGACGAGGAAGGTCCAGCGGTCGTCCGGCGTGGCCATGATCGGCACGGGAACACCGACGCTGCGCAGTACTCGCGCGGCGCCCCGGCCCAGGCGACCGGGAACCTCGATCGCGTCCAGCTGCACGCCGGTCGCGAGCAGGAGGCTGTACGGCCGGCCGGTCCACCACGTGGCGACCTGCTCCGGCTTGGTACCGATCCGGCTCTGCCAGTCCGCGTGGACGGGGCGTGGCCCGGTGTTCTCGTTGCCCTCGCGGCCCGCCCAGTGCGGGCCAGCCGGATAGGTACCCGGCAGCACCGGCCACCCGCGCCACGCGAGGCCGATGGCCTGAGCGCGCAGCTCGACGCGGAAGGCCCTGCGCCAGCTATCCGACCAATCCATGTCCAACATCTCGGGTGCTTGCCTCCTTGTTCTCGGGCGCCACGATCCGCGGGTGCCCTGCGCTCACTTAACGGCATGGTCACCGGCGACGGAACTTGCAGTCGACAACTGGTCGTTATGACACGGTGAACGAATAACGAGATAGGCACGGCTGAAGCCTGGTCAGGCGTTGAACGGGGTTTTCGGACCGTCGGGAATGCCGTTTACCGTCCGAAGACGACCGTTCGACTTGCGCCAGTCGCTCGACGACCGGTCCGGCGCGTGCTCGGGCTTCCGCCGGACCGAACCCCGCCAGCACGCCGGGCGGCTCCGCGACCACCTCGACCCGCGCCTCCGACCCGTCGAGCCCGCAGCTGCGCAGGCCGACCTCCATTCGATCGGTGACCCAGCGGGCCTTTCCGCAGGCCACACGCTCGCCCTCGACGGCGACGCCGGCGGCGGCCAGTGCGGCCATGTCGGCGGCGCTCGTCGCCCGGTGTCTGGTTGCCGCCGCCGCGCCGAGCCAGACGACCAGCGTGGTGATGGCGAGGAGGGCCGCGATGGCACCGGCCGCCCACACGGTCGCCGCGCCGCGATCTCGAGCCGTCGGCAGCGGGGTTGGTCGTTGCTTTGTCACGAACTGTCTCCGGCAGAACCCGGTTCGGCGATCGCGTACGCCGCGCCATGCAGCTCGAGACCGGGCAGCAGACCGTTGACCGGCACCGCGCGGACGTCCACCTCGATCGCGTCGCCGCGCACCGTGATCGCGACATTCGCCCTGGCAGGAGCGATTTCGGCGGCAGTGGCGCGAGCTCGCTCGGGTTCGCCTCTGGCGACCAGGCGGGCCGCCTCTCGGGCGGCATCGATGCACCTCAGCTGGTCGATAGCTGCCGAAATGGCACCCAGCGCGAGGGCGAGCACCGTCACGAAGGCGCCCAGAGCGATCGCCGCTTCGACGGTCACCGCGCCGGAGTCCCGGTCCGGTTTTCGGCGGCCGCGCCCGGTCGCGGCCATCAGACATTCACCGAGAGCGCGCGCTGGATGATCGACGTGATCGAGTTCAGGACGTCGTCACCGGTGACGATCCCGTAGAGCACCACCGCCAGCGCGGCCGCGGAGACCAGTCCGACGCAGTACTCGACGGTCGTCATGCCGTCGTCGCCGATCAGGAAGTCCGGGCGGGGGCGAATTCGAAGCGGGGTCGGGTGCGGAAACATCGGTCGTTCTCCTTATATCGGTGGGTGGTCAGATCGCGAGCTGACCGGCGAGGCCGGCCACGACGGGCACGATCCCGAGGCAGATGAACGCGGGTAAGAAGCAGACGCCGAGCGGTGCGGCGATGAGCACGCCGGCACACTGCGCCCGGGCCTCGGCAGCGTCGCCAGCCGAGTCGCGGACGGCCGTCGCGAGCGCACCGACGACGTCGGCGAGTGCGGTGCCGGAGCGAGCGGTGTGCCGGGCACCGCGAGCGAGCGCCACGGTGTGCGGGCACCTCATGGCCGGCGCCCAGGCATCGACGGGGTCAGCGCCCATCGCGAGCAGGTCGGCGGTCGTGCGCAGGGCGCGACCGGCGTCGGCCGGCAGGTCGTCGGCGATCGCCGCGACGGACGCGGGCACGGAGAGCCCGGCACGCAGGCAGGCGGCGAGGAGGTCCCACGCCGCGGCCAGGCCGAGCGGGTCCGGCCGCACGCGGTCGGTACGCATGAGTCGGCGGGCCAGCCACCACGCCGCGACGGCGACCGCCGTGCCGGCGAGGAGGCCGTGCGGCCAGCCGGCCAGCGCCGCGGCGAGGACGCCCAGCGAGCCGGCGAGCGTCAGCCGCTGCGCCTTCGGGCCGGGACGTCGCCAGCCTCCGTCGAGGCCATGGAGCCGGGCCAGGCGCGTTCGGGGCAGTCCGGCTCGGGACCACAGCGGGATCGCCGCCGCCAGCAGCAGAAGGCTCGCCGGGTTCATCGCGGCACGACCTGACCCGTGAGCCGGCCGCACCAGGCGACGCCGGCACACAACAACGCGACGCCGACGACGAGCAGCAGCTGACCGGGGCCGGTGAGCATGCGCAACGGCTGGGCACCGATCGCCTCGCCGAGCGCGACGCCGAGCGCGGGCAGCACGGCGAGGACGGTCGCGCTCGTGCGCGGGCCGGCCATGCGGGCCAGTACCTGGCGGGCGAACCGGACGCGTTGCTCGAGGTCGCGGCCTACCGTGTCGAGGATCTCGGCGAGCGGCAGCCCATGGCGCCCCGCCAGCGCCCAGGCTCTCGACACCCTGGCCAGACCGGTCGCCAGCGACTCAGGTCCGGCGGCGCGGAGGGCGAGGTGCACGTCGCCGTCGAGTCTCGCGGCGGCGGCGATCGCACGCATGGAGGCGGCGGCCGCGGGTTGGGCGTCGATCGCGGCGGCCTCGGCGGCCTCGGCCGGGTGGGCTCCCGCACGCAGGCCGGCGACCAGCGAGCGGATCGCCTCGGCAAGGCCGTCGACAGACGACAGCGCGCGTTGCAGCTCTCCCCTGGCACGCCACCGGCGCCACGCGGTGACGGTGACGAGGAACGCGGCCACGGCCCCGCCCAGTCCGGCGAGAGCCCAGCCGGCCGCGGTGGCCGTCGCGGCGAGGGTGACCGAGCTCGGTCGCGGTGGGCGGAGCCGGCGATGACGGCGTTCACCGGTCAGGTCGCTCAGCCGTCTGGTGGCGAGGGCGGAGGGCCAGGCCAGTAGCGCGGCGGCACAGCAGACGAGGCTCAACACGGGACTGTCACTCCCCTGGCCTCGAGCGCCTCGTTGGTCGCGGGCACGACACGCACGCCGTCGCGTGTGCGCTCGAGGACACCGATCTCCTCCAGGCGGCGGCTGCCGTCGCCGCGGCGGCGCATGTGGAGCACGACGTGGAAGGCGGCGGCGAGTTGGCTGTGCAGGGCGCCGCGGTCGAGCCCGCCAAGCGCGGCGAGGGCTTCCATGCGGGCGGGGAACTCGGCCGGCGAGTTGGCGTGGACCGTGCCGGCGCCGCCGTCGTGACCGGTGTTGAGGGCGGTGAGCAAGTTGTAGACCTCGGCGCCGCGGACCTCGCCGACGATGATGCGGTCGGGGCGCATGCGCAGGCCATGGCGGACGAGGTCGGCGAGCGTCACCTCGCCGGCGCCTTCGACGTTCGGCGGGCGGGCGATGAGCCGGACGAACTGCGGATGGTCGGGTTGGAGCTCGCCGGCGTCCTCGACGGTGACGATTCGTTCCGTGGGGTCGACGCGGCCGAGGAGGGCGCTAAGCAACGAGGTCTTGCCGGCACCGGTGCCCCCGGTGACGACGAAGGCGAGGCGGGCGTCGACTATCGCTTCGAGGAGGCGGTGCGTGGGTTCGTCGAACGTGCCGAGCCGTTGAAGGGAGCCGAGGTCGTGACCGGCGCGGCGGAGGACACGCAGGGAGATGCAGGTGCCGTCGGCGGCGATCGGTGGGAGCACCGCGTGGAGGCGGACGCGGCCGAGTGCGCCGGCCGGTAGCCATGCGTCGACGAACGGCTGCGCGTCGTCGAGCCGCCGCCCGCAGATGAGGGCGAGGCGCTGGGCGAGCCGGCGGACGGCATCCTCGTCGGGGAAGGTGACGTCGGTGCGGCGCAGACCGCCGTCGCCGTCGCGCCAGACCTGCTCGGGGCCGGTGACGAGGACGTCGGTCGTGCCGGGCGCGCGGAGCAGTGGGTCGAGCGGTCCGGCGCCGACGAACTCCTGCCGCATGAGGCGAAGGGCGTCGAGGACGTCCGCGTCCCCGACGATGCCGCCGGCCTCTTCGCGGACGGCTCTCGCGACTTCGGCGGAGGTGATCTCGGTGCCGCCGCTGGCCAGCCTGCTGCGGACTCGGTCGACGAGGTCTGTCGGGACGTTCATTGTTCTGCTCGCAGTCGGGTCGTGTGGTAATTGTCGCAAGTGGACAGTTGATTGATGGGGTCGTTCGGTGCCGCACCGTTCACGCCGAGGCCGTCATCGGCGGCGCAGGAGCTGGCCCTGTTGGTTGCGGTTGTGGCCGGAGTCGGACGGCCGGCGTCCCGCAGGCGCGGCGGATGTGGCGCGGGCTTGATGTGCGGTTCGGCGGCCAGCACGGCACGCGGGCCGTCGTTCGCCGCGTGGCGAGCCGGTTGATGCGGGCGGTTGCGTCGTCGGAGCTGGGCCGGCTTGGTGACGTGGGATCGGTACGCACGCGTCGGGCGGTTGCAGTCCTCGGGCGGATTCGTTGCTGGCAGGCGGTTTCGGCCTGCCAGGTGGCCCGGAGCGGGACCGCGGGTTCTCGCCTTGGTGTCTCGTGTGGACGGTGGATGAGGTCGTTGGTCGGGTTGCATGTGGGGTAGGTGGTTCGGGAACGATCTTGTGGCAGGGGTTCCGCGGCGGAGTCTTGGTTCGGGTGGGCGATTCGGCGGGTGGGCGGCGGTCGGCCGTGTGACGGGGGTGCACGAGGTGCGGGTGGGCGGGTGCGGGTGGTGTGGGGGTCATGAGGCTGCTTTCAGGTCCGGCGGAATGCGTTGGGAGGCACAGGGTTCGCAGACCGATGGGGCGTTCAGGTAGCTCGGGCAGGGGTGGGCGGAGGCCGGGCACCTGTTGACGGGTGGGGCATGCGTTGGGCGGCGCACTCGCGTCGGGACGGCGGGCCTGGGATGTGGGGTCATGACGCTGCTCGCAGGGAACGGTTCGTGCGTAGGGGTTGGGCGGCCAGGGCGGCGAGCGTTGCCCTGGCCGCAGTTGCCAGGGGCCCTCTCGGGCGTGGGGAGAAGTCGCCGCGGTCGAGGGCCTGGGACAGGTTCGGTTCGGGTCGCATCGTTGTCAGGAGTGGGACGTTCACCGCCTTGGCGACCTCGTCCGGATGCAGGGACCCCGGCGCCGGTCCGCGGACCACCAGTCGCGCCTTGGCGCCCAGCTCGGCCAGACGTTCGGCCAGGAGCCGCGCGGAGACGCACGCTCGGACCTCGCCGGGGACGACCACCACCGTCAGGTCGGCCCGCGTGAGAGCCGCCTGGGCGGCATCGTCCAGGGCTCGGGGAAGGTCGCAGATCACCGTCTCGCCGGCCCGGCGGCCCGCTTCCAGAACCGCCGCCACGGCGTCGGGTGCGGGGGCGCGGCCCTTGCGGGCGCCGGAGAGGACCGTGAGCCTCGTTGTGCCCCTGGTTCTGCTGGGCAGGGCGTCGTGGAGGCTGGACGCGGCGACGCGGCCGGCACGCAGGTGCATGTCGGGCCAGCGAAGGCCCTGTTCGGACTCCGCGCCGAGGACCAGGTCCAGGCCGCCGCCCAGTGCGTCACAGTCGATCAGCAGGGCGCTCTGGCTCATCCGCAAAGCGGTCAGGCCCAAAGCGGCCACGAAGACCGACGCGCCCGCGCCTCCTCGGCCGCCGACCACCGCCAGGGCTCTGCCCGTGGTCGGGGCGGGCGCCTCCGTCGCGTCAGCGAGCACGCTGACGAGCCAGGACTCCGCGCCGGGCAACTCGAGCACGCGCTCCGCGCCGATCCCCACCGCGCGTTCCCACAGGCTCTTCGACGCCGGCTCGGCGCAGACGAGGACCACCGCGTCGCGCCGGGGCAGGCCGGCTCTCTCGCAGTGTTCCGCGCCCGTGGCGTCCAGCAGTACCAGTGGCGCCGTCGACCAGCGCAGGCGGGCCGCGGCCGCGTCGGGCACGCATTCGAGGTCACAGCCGGCGGCGGCCGCCAGCTTCAGCACGTCGTCGAGCAGGTCCTCGTCCTCGACGAAGGCCATCGGGCGCTTCGAGTCCACCATGCCCCCTTGAGCTGATCATGTGCGGGCCGGGCGGTCGCCTGGCCTCACTGCCACGATCGCCCGGCCACGCGGGCCCGACAACGCGTCAAGATCGACATGTGGACAGCCGCGCGGGTTGTGGACAACCCGGGCCGCCGGAAGAAGGTGACGACCCCCGCCAGGGGGGAGGGACGGGGGTCGTCGAAGGTTCAGCTCCGGGGGGTCGAGCTGAACCCGTCCGGCAGAAGCCGGACTCCACCACTGTATCCCGTCACTTCGGGGTCATGGTTGCAACTTGCTCGAACCGGGATGCATTGCGTGAGCCCCAGGATGTCCGCGTGGCCACGGAGAACAGATCCGCTACTTATGCTGGCGACGTGACCAAGCCCGACGCACTCGATGACCGGCCCAAGGCCGCCGCGTTCTTCGACCTCGACAAGACGGTCATCGCCAAGTCGAGCACGCTGGCGTTCAGCCGTCCCTTCTTCCGCAACGGCCTGATCAACCGGCGGGCCGTGCTGAAGGGGGCCTACGCGCAGTTCGTCTTCGCCGCCTCGGGCGCGGACGCCGACCAGGTCGAACGCATCCGCGCGCACCTCGCCGCGCTGTGCACCGGCTGGGACGTCGCCCAGGTCCGCTCGATCGTCGAGGAGACGCTGTACGACATCGTCGACCCGCTGGTCTACGCCGAGGCCACCGAGCTCGTCGCCGCGCACAAGGCCGAGGGCAGCGATGTCGTGATCGTGTCCGCGTCCGGTGCGGAGGTCGTCAGCCCGATCGCCGAGATGGTCGGCGCCACGCACAGCATCGGTACCCGGATGGTCGCCGCGGACGGCCGCTACACCGGTGAGATCGAGTTCTACTGCTACGGCGAGAACAAGGCCAGCGCCATCAAGGAGCTCGCCGCGGAGCGCGGCTACGACCTCGCCGCCTGCCACGCCTACTCCGACTCGATCACGGACCTGCCGATGCTGGAAGCGGTCGGCCACCCGACGGTCGTGAACCCGGACAAGGGACTGCGTGCGCTCGCCGCCGAGCGGGGCTGGCCCGTGCTCCAGTTCAGCAAACCGGTGTCGCTTCGCTCGCGGTTCCCGGCACCCTCCGGGACGGCCGTCGCGGTCACCGCGATCAGCCTCGGCGCCATCGCCACCGCGGGCGCCACGTGGTACGGGATCCACCGTCGACGAAAGCGGTGAACACCACCACCCGGGTGGCGGTACCGGTGTCGCTGGAAACCGCATATGAGCTGCGGAAAGAGCCCACAGAATACGCTCACGAAGAGTGTCCGTCGACACCTGGACGGCTCTGTAACGGTGCACCCGACTGTGGCCTTGAAGTGACCTCCAGCACTAGGTAGAAAGGACATGCGGACCTCCGATCGGCCAGGGTCGAAGCGGAAGAGAAGCTCCGGCCACCCCGATGGGGCTCCGTGCACAGAACCCGGGCACCCACGCGCAGCCAGCCGCGGGAGGCATGTCGTCAAGGGACTGCGTACCGGGACGCCGGACGCCGAGGCCAGGTAGGTACGACACTGTTGCACGCTTGGTAACCCGAGCGTTCTGTGCGGGCGATTTTGGGCGATCCCGCCCACGGCGACGTGGGTCGGGATCGCCCTTTTTAGTTGCCCTGGACGCGCTTATGCGCCGACCCACGTTTCATTGGGCCGAACGCGCGCTTGCCGGCCTTTCCTGACGTGGGTAACTTACCGGTGCTGCTAGCTATCGGTTAAGAGGTTACGGAGTGACCCAGCTGGCCGGCCAGGGAGGCCGTGGTGCGCATGTCTCGTTCACTAGCCCGTCGCAGTCTTTCCGTCGCGATCGCCGCCATCGCGACCTCGGCAATGGTTAGCGGGGTGAGCCAGGCCGATGTGCCCGGCGCGTCGCCGGGCACGCCCGACGGCGAGGACGCCGCTCTCGCCGAGGCGCGGGAAACGCTGCGTGGCATGTCGCTGGACCAGAAGATCGCCCTGCTGTTCGTCATCTCCGTGTGGGGCCAGTCCGCCGACGAGGCCCACCCGACGAACAAGGAGAACTACGGCGTGGACACGCCGGCGCAGGTGATCGAGAAGTACGGCGTCGGCGGCGTCATCTACTTCAACAACAGCGGCACTGACAACGTCGACGGCCCCAGGCAGCTGGCCGCCTTCTCCAACGGTCTGCAGCGTGCCGCGGTCAAGCACAACACGCGCCTGCCGCTGCTCGTCGCGATCGACCAGGAGGGCGGCAACGTCACCCGGCTCGAGTCGCCGGCCACCGAGTACCCCGCCAGCATGGCCGTCGGCGCGGGCCGCAGCACCGCCGACGCCAAGGCGCTCGCCACGATCAACGCCACCGAGCTGCGCGCGATGGGCGTCAACCAGAACTTCGCCCCGGTCGCGGACGTCAACTCCAACCCGCTGAACCCGGTCATCGGCGCCCGCAGCTTCTCCTCGCGACCGGACCTCGCGAGCAGCCTCGTCACCGCCGAGATCGACGGCTACCAGCGCGGCGGCAAGCGTTTCGAGACGGTGTCCTCGTCCGCCAAGCACTTCCCCGGGCACGGCGACGCGGAGACCGACAGCCACACCGGCCTGCCGATCATCGACCGGACCGAGGCCGAGTGGCGCGAGTTCGACCTGCCGCCGTTCCGGGCCGCGGTCGACGCCGGCATCGACTCGATCATGACCGCGCACATCGAGGTCCCGAGCCTCGACCCCTCCGGAGTGCCGGCCACGCTCTCCCAGCCGATCCTCACCGGCCTGCTCCGCGACGAGCTGAACTACGACGGCGTGATCGTCACCGACTCGCTCGGCATGGGCGGCGCGAACGTCTTCCCGCCCGAGGAGATCCCGGTCATGGCGCTGGAGGCCGGCGTGGACCAGCTCCTCATGCCGCCGGACCTGCAGCTCGCGATCGACGCGGTCAAGGGCGCGGTGCAGAGCGGGCGGCTGACCGAGCAGCGCATCGACGAGAGCGTCGTGCGGATCCTCAAGCTCAAGCGCGAGCGCGGCATCCTCGACAAGCCCTTCGTCAACGAGAACAAGGTCGACAAGATCGTCGGCAAGCCGGAACACATCGCCCGGATCCAGCAGATCACCGACCGCACCACGACGGTCCTGCGCAACGACGCGAACCTGCTGCCGCTGGCCAATGCCCCGGCCAAGGTCCTGGTGACCGGTGTCGGCGACACCGTGCTCACCAACCGCAGCCCCGAGTGGCTCCGCGACAGCATCAACAAGCGGGGCTCGACCGCCACGGCGCTGCCGACCGGACTCAACCCGACCCGGGCGACCATCGACCAGGCGGCGGCCGCGGCCGGCGAGTCGGACCTGACCGTCGTGCTGACCAACAACCTGTCCGGCCGGGAACAGCAGCGGGCGCTCGTCGACGCGCTGTTGGCGACCGGCAAGCCGGTGATCGCGGTCGCCTCACAGATCCCGTACGACGCGGGCTTCGTGGACGCGCCGACGTGGGTGGCGACCTACAGCTGGCGGGCCGCCTCGATGGAGGCACTCGCCAAGGTGCTGTACGGCGAGATCTCCCCGCAGGGCAAGCTCCCGGTCGACGTTCCGGCCGGCGACGACCCGAGCACCATCCAGTACCCCTTCGACACAGGACTGACGTGGTGAGCATGGACCGGCGACACTTCCTTTCAAGGTCCGCGCTCACGGCATCCGCACTGGCCGCGCCGGCGATGACCGTCGCGGCCGCGAGCCCGGCGGCCGCGAGCCCGGCGGCCGCGGCGACCACTCAAGGCGGTAGCCATGGGCGGGTCACGCCGGCGGCCGACCTGCTCGCCGCCGACGGCTGGCAGCGCTTGCGCGGCCGCAAGCTCGGCGTGCTGACCAACCCGACCGGCGTGCTGCGCGACCAGACCCACATCGTCGACTCGATGGTCGCCGCGGACGTCCGGCCGACCGCCGCGTTCGGGCCCGAGCACGGCTTCCGGGGCACCGCGCAGGCCGGCGGATCCGAGGGCGACTACCTCGACCCGCGCACGCAGGTCCCGGTGTACGACGCGTACGGCGCGACCGGGGAGAAGCTCGCGAGCCTGTTCACCAAGGCCGGCATCGACACGCTGGTGTTCGACATCGCCGACGTCGGCGCGCGCTTCTACACCTACATCTGGAGCATGTACACGGCCATGCACGCGGCGGTCCTGACCGGCACGTCAGTCGTCGTGCTCGACCGGTCCAACCCGGTCGGCGGCCGGCCGTTCGGCCCGATGCTCGACCCGGCGTTCGCGTCGGGTGTGGGTCGCAAACCGATCGTGCAGCAGCACGGCATGACCGTCGGCGAGCTCGCGAGGCTCTTCGACGCGGAGTTCCTGCCCGAGGACGCCGGCGGCCGGCTCGACAGCCTGGAGATCGTCCGCCTGCGGGGCTGGCGCCGCGACGAGCTGTTCTCCGAGTCGGGCCTGCAGTGGGTGCTGCCGAGCCCCAACATGCCCACGCCGCACACCGCACTCGTCTACCCGGGCACGTGCCTGTTCGAGGGCACCGTGCTGTCCGAGGGCCGCGGCACGACCCGGCCGTTCGAGATCATCGGCGCGCCCGGGATCGACTGGCACTGGGCCGAGGCGCTCAACGCGGCCGACCTGCCGGGCGTGCGGTTCCGCGAGCACTACTTCGTGCCGACGTTCTCCAAGTGGGTCGGCGAGACCTGCGGCGGAGTCCAGGTGCACATCACCGACGAGCGCCGCTTCGAGGCCATCCACACGGCGATCACCATGATCGTCACCGCGAAGCAGGCCCACCCGGACGTCTTCGGCTGGCGGCCGGACAACTTCATCGACAAGCTCTCCGGCTCCGACCGGCTGCGTCTGATGATCGACGCGGGCGCCGGGGTCGACGAGGTGATCGGCGCCTGGCGGGGCGAGCTCGCCGCTTTCGCGAAGCTACGGGAGCGGTATCTCATCTACCGGTGACTACTTCGAGGTGGCCATGTTCAGGCGTTCCGCGCTGTCCGTTGCTGTGCTCGCCGTGCTCACGACCCTCACCACGACGGCGAGCGCGGCCGCGAGTGCCGAGCCGTACGGCGGCGGCGTGACCGGCCGCTTCGACAGACCCCAGGAGGGCTTCGCCCCGCCGCGGACCGTCCTGCGGGACGGCTCGCCGCAGTCGGTGGGCCTCGACCCGGAGCCGATCGACGCGGCGCTGGACCGGATCGACGCGTGGACCCGGCCCGATCCGAACACCGGACATCCGCTGTTCTCCGGCGCGGTCGGTCTGCTCGCGCACGACGGCGTCGTCGTCGAGCGGGCGAGTACCGGCTACGCGCTGCGCTACGCCGACGCCGCGGGCACCGAGCTGCCGGACGCGGACAAGGTGCCCATGCGCACCGACACGATCTTCGACATGGCGTCGGTGTCGAAGCTGTTCACCTCGATAGCCGTGATGCAGCTGGCCGAGCGGGGTGACATCGACGTCGACGCGCAGGTCGCGACCTATCTGCCCGAGTTCGGCGTCAACGGCAAGGAGACCATCACCGTCGCCCAGCTGCTGACCCACACATCGGGGCTGGTGGCGTGGCTGCCGCTGTGGTCGGCCTATCCGGACGTCCCG
>NZ_JBOHGB010000101.1:0-25519 GCF_050699935.1 Actinophytocola sp. | reverse complement strand
CGCAGCGCCCGCTCGACCTCGCGGTGCCCGCGGGCGACCTGCTCAACGTCATGGCCGAGGCCGGGCGCCGGGCGGGCAGCGCGGTCCGCGACCTGATGGCGGCCGACCCCGACCCGGACGGCGGCACGACGCTCACCGCGATGCTCTGGTCCGGCTCGCAGCTAGGCCTGGTGCACATCGGGGACAGCCGCGCCTACCTGTTGCGCGACGACGAGCTGTTCCGGATCACCCACGACCACACGGTCGTGCAGGCGATGGTCGACGAGGGCAAGCTGACCGAGGACGAGGTGGCCACGCACCCGCAGCGGATGCTGCTCCTGCACGCCCTCGGCACGGGCGTCGAGCCGGACGTGCAGCTGCGCGACGTGCGGGCGGGCGACCGGTACCTGCTGTGCTCGGACGGGCTGCACCGGGTGCTGCGCGACGCCACCCTGCGCGAGGTGCTCGGCTCGGTCGCCGAGCCGGAGGACGCCGTCGGGCACCTGGTGGAGCTGGCCAACCAGGAGGGCGGGCCGGACAACGTCAGCTGCGTGATCGTCGACATCGAGCAACGCTGACCCTTCGCCGGGCGGCCTGCGCTATGAAGGGACGGTGCCCGCCGAAGATCCACGCCCCGACTTCGTCCCCGACTGGCCGACCTGCGAACGGGACCCGGGCTGCCGCGGCATCCCGGCCGGCGACGGGCGGTACTGCCTCGCGCACCTCGACCCGGACGAGCGGGACCGCTTCATCGAGGGCCTCCGTCCCGGTGCGGATCTCGACCTGAGCGGGACGGTGATCAGCAACGAGCTGTTCGTGCGGCTGCTCTACGCCTGCCGCGACTACGAGACGCACCGCTTCCGGTTCGGCACCGTGCGGTTCAACCGCGCGTGGTTCCAGGGACGCACCTGGTTCGACTCCGCTGATTTCGCGGGCGATGCCGACTTCGCCGGTGCTTGGTTCGGAGGTCCCGTTCGGATCACGTCGACCTCGTTCGCTGGAACCCTGACGCTCGGCTCGGCGCAGTTCCGCGCCGGAGCCGACTTCACGGAGACGCACGCCCTCCGGCTCGTCCTCACCTGGGCTCGATTCGCCGGCGTGGCCAAGGTGCGGTTCGACGGGGCGATCGACTGCATGGGCGCTCGGTTCGAGGACGGCCTGGTGTTGGCGAGTTCGGCGCGAGTCGACGCGAACGGGGCGATCTTCGGTGCGGTGTCGTCGATCGACTCCGCCGAGCTGCTCTCCTTGGCGAACTGCGATGTGGGCAACCTGGTGCTCACGGACACGGATTTGCGGTGGTGCCGGTTCGCGGGCGCGCACCGGTTGGATCAGCTGCGCATCGACGGGCGATCCGGGTTCGGTACCCCGCCCCGGGGGCGATGGACACGTCGACGGGTGCTTGCCGAGGAGCAGGAATGGCGTGGGTGGTCCGAGGAAGCGCGCTCGTTTGCGGTGGGGCCGGCGCGGATCGGGGGGACGTACCGGGCGTTGCGGAAGTCGTTCGAGGACAGCAAGAACGAGGCCGGCGCGGGCGACTTCTACTACGGCGAGATGGAGATGCGCCGTCACTCCGGCGACACGCCGCGGGCCGAGCGGTGGATCCTCTGGGTCTACTGGCTGTTGTCCGGCTACGGCCAGCGCGCCGCCCGTGCCGTGGCCGCCCTGCTCGTGGTCATCGCGACCGTCGGCGTGCTGCTCGCCGTGTGGGGACAGCCGCCGGCGGAGGCCGCGCAGATCGCGGTCGGCGCCGTCGTGTTGCGGGACACACGCGCCGAGCTGACCGAGGCCGGGCAGTGGGCCGTCATGGCCGCCCGGGTGCTCGGGCCCGTCCTGCTCGCGCTCGCGGTGCTGGCGGTACGGGCGCGGGTCAAGCGGTAGGTCAGCCGGTAGTCAGCCGCCGCGGGCCATGCGGAGGACGTCGAGGGCCTCGTCGAGTTGGTCGAGGGTGAGCGTGCCGTTCTCGACGTGGCCCCGGGCCAGTACCACGTCCCGGATCGTGCGGCGCTCGGCGAGGGCCTGCTTCGCGATCGACGCGGCCTCCTCGTAGCCCAGGTAGCGGTTCAGCGGCGTGACGATCGACGGCGACGACTCGGCGTACTCGCGCTGACGGTCGGCGTTCGCCTCGACACCGGCGAACACCTTGTCCGCCAGCAGGTGTGACGCGGCGGCGATCAGGCGGGCCGACTCGAGCACGTTGCGGGCGAGCACCGGCAGCATCACGTTCAGCTGGAAGTTTCCCTGGCTGCCCGCGAAGGCCACCGCCGCGTCGTTGCCGATCACCTGCGCCACCACCATCATCGTGGCCTCGCAGATCACCGGGTTGACCTTGCCCGGCATGATCGACGAACCCGGCTGCAGGTCCGGCAGCGTCAGCTCGACCAGCCCGGTGCGCGGACCGGAGCCCAGCCACCGCACGTCGTTCGCGATCTTGTACAGGGACACCGCCACCGTGCGGAGCTGGCCGGACGTCTCCACCACGCCGTCCTGCGCGGCCTGTGCCTCGAAATGGTCGCGGGCCTCGGTCAGCGGCAGGTCGGTGCGTGCCGCGAGCTCCGCGGCGACCGCCGCGCCGAAGCCGTCCGGCGCGTTGAGGCCGCTGCCCACCGCCGTGCCGCCGATGGGCAGCTCCCCCAGCCGCGGCAGGCACGTCCGCAGCCGCTCGACCCCGTAGCGCACCTGCGCCGCCCACGCGCCCGCCTCCTGGCCGAGTGTGACCGGCACGGCGTCCATCAGGTGCGTCCGGCCGGACTTGACGACCTCGGACCACTCGCCGGCACGCCGCTCGATCACGTCCGCGAGGTGCTCGAGCGCGGGGACCACGTCGCGGACGACGGCCTCGGTGGCCGCGATATGTATCGTGGTGGGGAAGGTGTCGTTGGACGACTGCGAGGCGTTGACGTGGTCGTTCGGGTGGACGTCCCGGCCCAGGGCACGCGTGGCGAGCGTCGCGATCACCTCGTTGGCGTTCATGTTCGACGAGGTGCCCGAGCCGGTCTGGAACACGTCGATGGGGAACTGGTCGTCGTAGTGACCCGCGGCGACCTCCTCGGCGCCGGCGGCGATGGCCTCCGCGAGTTCCGCGTCGAGCGTCCCGAGGCGCTGGTTGACGCGGGCGGCGGCCGCCTTGAGCAGGCCGAGCGCGCGGATCTGGCTCCGCTCCAGACCACGGCCGGATATCGGGAAGTTCTCCACCGCGCGCTGGGTCTGTGCCCGCCACAACGCATCGACGGGCACCTCGACCTCGCCCATCGTGTCGTGCTCGATCCTGAACTGATTCTTGGTCACATATTCAGTCTGGCCTGACGCCGCATGGCACGCTTGGGTAGCTTGTGGTGGTCCTGGCCACTGTCCACGAGGTAGGTGTGCATGAGCTCCGCCGAGACGCCGTCCGAGGTCGACCTGCTGATCGTCGGCGCCGGCCCGACCGGGCTGTTCGCCGCGTACTACGCGGGCTTCCGCGAGTTGAGCACCGCGGTGGTCGACTCGCTGCCGGAGGCCGGCGGGCAGGTCACCGCGATGTACCCGGAGAAGAAGATCTTCGACGTGGCGGGCTTTCCCGTGGTGCTGGGCAGAGATCTGGTGTCGGCGCTGGTCGAGCAGGCGGACCAGTTCAAGCCGACCTATCTGCTGGGTCGCCGCGCGCGCACGGTGTCCGAAGTGGACGGCAGGTTCGAGGTAGGGCTGGACGGCGGCACGGTCGTGCGGACGGGTGCGATCCTGATCACCGCGGGTATGGGTGAGTTCACCCCGCGTCCACTGCCGGCCGGCGACGGCTGGCTGGGCCGCGGCGTGGTCAACTTCGTGCCGGAGCTGGAGGCACTGCGCGGGCAGGACGTGGTGATCGTCGGCGGTGGCGACTCGGCGTTCGACTGGGCGCTGTCGCTGCACCCGATCGCGAAGAGCGTGACGCTGGTGCACCGCCGCAACAAGTTCCGCGCGTTCGCCGCGACCGTGCGGCAGGTGCGTGAGCTGGGCGTGCCGATCATCACCGACGCGCAGGTGGTCGAGCTGCGCGGCGGCGAGGCGGACCGGCTGGCGGAGGTCGAGCTGGACGTCAACGGCGAGGCGGACCCGGTCGTGCTGCCGGCGCAGACCGTGGTGGCGGCGCTGGGCTTCACGGCGGACCTGGGCCCGATCGAGTCGTGGGGCCTGGAGATCACCCGCCGCGCGGTGGCCGTCGACACGACGATGCGCACGGACCGCGAGGGGATCTACGCGGCCGGTGACATCGCCGCGTACCCGGGCAAGGTCAAGCTGATCGCCACGGGCTTCGGCGAGGCAGCGACGGCGGTGAACAACATCGCGGTGGCGCTGAACCCGGAGGCGCACCTGTTCCCGGGCCACTCCAGCGACGTGAGCTGAGGCCGCTCAGCCACGCCAA
The DNA here is from genome assembly GCF_050699935.1 of Actinophytocola sp. Classification (NCBI taxonomy): domain Bacteria; kingdom Bacillati; phylum Actinomycetota; class Actinomycetes; order Pseudonocardiales; family Pseudonocardiaceae; genus Actinophytocola; species Actinophytocola sp. The sequence continues at coordinate 21,159 of NZ_JBOHGB010000101.1, read as the reverse complement.
TTCCGGGCGAGCAGCCCGAACAGGAGGTCGTCGGTCCACTCGCCCTTGATCCAGGTGTGCTCGCGCCGGTGCCCCTCGCGCTCGAAGCCGAGCCGGTCGAGCAGGCGCGCGGACGCCGTGTTCCGCGCGTCGCACTCGGCGGACACCCGGTGCAGGCCGGTGGCGAACACGCGGTTCAGCACACATCGGACGGCCTCGGTGGCGTAACCACGGCCCTGGTGGGCCCGGGCCAGCGTGAATCCCAGCTCGGCCTGCCCGCGGTTGTCGTGCAGACACACCGCGACGTCCCCGGCCAGCACGCCGCCCGCCCGCAGCGTGACCGCGTACTGGAACCAGCCGGGCGCGTCCTCCGCCGCGGCGGCGAACTCCGCCACGAGGCGCTCGGCGTCCACAAAGGACACCGGGGCCTGCCAGGACTGGTAGCGCGCGACCTCCGGATCGCAACGGTAGTGGGCGAACGCGGCGGCGTCCGCGGGCTGGAACCGTCGGATGACCAGCCGGCTGGTCGTCTCGAGCACCTCACCAACGCTACGTGACGACCCGCACGACGTCACCCACGGCGAGCCCCTCGTAGAAGGCCCGCGCCGCCGAGCCCGACAGGTGGATGCAGCCGTGCGACAGGTCGCTCAGGCTGCCCTCGTGGAACGCGATGCCGCCGTTGAAGAACACCGAGTACGGCATCGGCGCGTTGTCGAACTCGCTGCTCAGGTGGTCGATGTCCTTCCACCCCACGTTGAACGTGCCGGGCGGGGTCTCGTAGCCCGCGCGGCCGTGCGTGATCGGCACTGGGCCGAGGGCGACCTCGCCGCCCGCGAGCAGCCACGCCTGGCTCGACGACAGGTCGACGCACGCGGCCGCGCCGCCGTCACAGGGCACGCCCGCCGGGGGCGGCGGGGGCTCCTTCACGATGGTGGCGTTCGCCTCGACGACCTCCGGCAGCTCGCGCATCGTCGTCGGCCCCGGCTTGGGCGGCGGCGCGGTGGTGCTCGGGCTCGTCGTCGGAGCGGGCGTGGACGGCGGCGGTGCCGCGCTGTCCGCCGTCGCGCACGCGCAGAGCAGGCCCGCGCCGGCCACGGCCAGTGCGGCGATCATCGTGGGCACGCGCATGCCGGCTCCTTCCGCCTCGTACCCTGGATGACGACCAAGATCGAGCCGAGGTTGCTCGGCCAGCGTGCCGTTCGCAAACCGTTACGGAAGGCCGAAGGCCGCATGCGGGACGGGCGGCGTCCCACATGCGGCCTTCGATTTCGGATCGTCAGGCCCCGGTAGTCTGAGCGATCCAGTCGGCGTAAGCCGTGGCGTTGGTGTAGATCGACGGTCCCGTCGCGCACGTCGAGTCACCGTTGCCGCTGCGGCTCGTCACGCCGATCAGCGTGAAGCTGCCGTCCGCGCCCACGATCTGCGGGCCGCCCGAGTCGCCGTAGCACGCACCCGCGTTCCCGTTCGGGTTGCTGGTGCACAGCTCCAGCGCCGCGTCGATGCCGGTGCAGGAACCAGCGTCCAGCACCTCGACGTCAAGCTGCTGCAGGAAGTCCGGCGCACCACAGGCACCGGGCTGCGGGCAGGTCTGGCCCCAGCCGAGCAGGCGGGACCCGGTGCCCACCGGAGCGTCGGCCGCGAGCTGGATCGGCGCCGACGTCGCGGCGGCGGACAGCTTCACGAGCGCGATGTCGTTGCCCGGCGAGACGCCGTCGTAGTCCGGGTGCGGCGTGATCTCCGCGGCCTGGGCCTCTTCGCCGCCCTGCTGCCATTCGTTGGTGCCGATGCGCATCGTCACGCTGGCCGGGTCGGATCCCTCGACGCAGTGCGCGGCGGTGAGCACCCACTCCGGGTTGATCAGCGAGCCACCACAGAAGTGCTGGCCACCGTCCTGCAACGACACCATGAACGAGTACGTCTGGTCGGCGTCTCCGCCACCCACGATCATCGGCGAGACGCCGGAGTTGTCGTCCGCGACGGCGGACGGCACAACGATGGCGGCCGCGATGGCGGCTGCCGCGCCGGCGAGAAGGCCCACGACCAGAGAACGCTTTCGCATGTTCTCTCTCCTTCCATGCCCCATGCCCTGGCTGGACACAGTTGCGGAAGGTAGTTGTTCATCACGATTTGGTGACACCCGCAAAAGTAGGGAGCGCCACCGACGATCGTCGGTCGATAACGGCGGTCGGTCAGGGCAGGGGCGGCAGCGTTTTCTCGTCCGCGGCCCGCTCGAGCCGGTCGAAGTCGACCGTCGAGTACTGGCGCAGCTTGGTCAGCCGGTGGAAGCCGTCGATCATCCGCACCGTGCCGGACTTCGAGCGCATCACGATCGACTGGGTCGTGCAGCCGCCGCTGCGGTAGTGCACACCGCGCAGCAGGTCACCGTCGGTGACGCCGGTGGCACAGAAGAACGCGTTGTCGCCCTTGACGAGGTCGTCGGTGGTCAGCACGCGGTCCAGGTCGTGGCCGGCGGCGATGGCCTTCTCGCGCTCGACGTCGTCCTTCGGCCACAGCCGACCCTGGATCGCACCGCCCATGCACTTGAGCGCGCACGCGGCGATGATCCCCTCCGGGGTGCCGCCGACGCCGATCAGCATGTCCACGCCGGTGTTCGGCCGCGCCGCGGAGATCGCGCCCGCCACGTCGCCGTCGGTGATGAAGTGGATGCGTGCGCCGGCGTCCCGGACGGCGCGGACGAGTTCCGCGTGCCGGGCACGGTCGAGGATGCAGACGGTCACGTCGGACACGTCCGTGTGCTTCGCGCGGGCCACCCTCCGGACGTTCTCGGCGACCGGCGCGGTGATGTCGACGACGTCGGCCGCCTCCGGGCCGACCGCGAGCTTCTCCATGTAGAACACCGCGGACGGGTCGAACATCGCGCCGCGCTCGGTGGCCGCGAGCACGGCGATCGCGTTGGGCATTCCCTTGGACATCAAGGTGGTCCCGTCGATCGGGTCGACCGCGACGTCGCACTCCGGGCCGTCGCCGTCGCCGACCTCCTCGCCGTTGTAGAGCATCGGCGCGTGGTCCTTCTCGCCCTCGCCGATCACGACGACGCCGCGCATCGAGACGGTGCCGATCAGCTTGCGCATGGCGTCGACCGCGGCGCCGTCCCCGCCGATCTTGTCGCCGCGGCCGACCCAGCGACCCGCCGCCATCGCCGCCGCCTCGGTCACCCGCACCAGTTCCAGCGCCAGGTTGCGGTCGGGTGCCTCTGGCCTCGGTGTGCTGTTCGCCTGGCCCGTCGACTGGGTCATGCCGCCTCCCGATGTCGCCCCGCGATAGAACCTCCCGATCCTCCCAGATTTCGGGAGCTGGTGTGGTGGCCGGGAACGCCGATAGACCCGGCGAACGTTCCCGGCCACCGCGCCAGGCACGAGTGAGCGTGATCTCGACCTGGTGCGAGGATGGCGGCGTGACGGACAGCGGACGGCCGCCCGGGCGCGCGGGGCTCGGCATGCGCGAGATGGTCGGGGCCATGGTCGTGCTGCTGGTGATCGTCGGCCTGCTCGTGACGGTCACGCGCAGCTGCTCGTTCGACCCCGGCGCGCCGTCGGCCGACCGCGGCTCGGCGCCGAGCGTGGACGTGTCGGTCAAGCTGCACGAGGCGGCGTCGTCGGTGACGTTCCCGGTGCGGCAGCCGGAGTTGCCCTCGTCCTGGCACGCGAACTCGTCCTCGACAGCACCGGTCGGGTCCGGCTCCGGCGCGGACGTCGTGGTCCGCGTCGGGTGGCTGACGCCGGGCGGGCGGTACGTGCAGCTGAGCCAGTCGGGTGGGTCGCCGGGCGACGTCCTCGCCGCGGAGACCGGTGCGGCGTCGTCCCGCTCCGGGTCGGTGTCGGCGGGCGGGGTGTCGTGGGGGACCTATCCCTCCCGGCGGGACGAGGTCGCGTGGGTCGCCACGCTCGACGGTGCGGTCGTGTTGATCACCGGGGACGGTTCGCAGGAGGAGTTCCGGCGCCTCGCCGCCGCGGTCGCCGAGGCCGGACCCGTCGCGCGGTAGTCGCGCGGTAACGGGCTCAGGTGGCGCGCCAGCAGCCCTCGACGTGGTCGTCGACCATGCCCGTCGCCTGCATGAGGGCGTAGGCCGTCGTCGGACCGACGAAGGCGAACCCCCGCCGCTTCAGCTCCTTCGCCATCGCCTTCGACTCCGGCGTGATCGCCGGGACCTGCGCCAGCGTCCGCGGGCGCGACCGCGTCGCCGGGTCCGGGGCGAAGGACCACAGCAGCTCGTCGAGGGGCACGTCCAGCTCGGCGACGGCCCGCGCGTTGCGGATGGCGGCGTCGATCTTGGCCCGGTTGCGCACGATCGACGCGTCGGCCATCAGCCGGGCCACGTCCCCGTCGCCGAACTCCGCCACCCGCTTCGGCTCGAAGCCGGCGAACGCACGGCGGAAGCCCTCCCGCTTGCGCAGGATCGTCAGCCACGACAGCCCCGACTGGAACGCCTCCAGCGTCAGCCGCTCGTACAGCTCCGCCGCACCGCGCAGCGGCACGCCCCACTCGTCGTCGTGGTACGCCACGTAGTCCTCGGCCGAGTTCCCCCACGGGCAGCGGAGTCGCCCGTCCGGGCCGGCCGCCGCGGCGCTCACTGTGTCCATGGTTCGCTTCGCTTCTGCGTTACTCGCCGTCTTCCCTTGTCGTGTGCTCGGCGTTGGCGCGTCTGTGTGCGTTCGTCAGTCCAGATGGCGGACGCTGCGTCGTTCTCGCTCGCGGTGTTGGATGGTTCGCTTCGCTTCTGCGCTACTCGCCGTCTTCCCTCGTCGTGTGCTCGGCGTTGGCGCGCCTGCGCGCGCTCGTCAGTCCAGACGGCGGACGCTGCGTCGTTCTCGCTCGCGGTGTTGGATGGTTCGCTTCGCTTCTGCGCTACTCGCCGTCTTCCCTTGTCGTGTGCTCGGCGTTGGCGCGCCTGCGCGCGCTCGTCAGTCCAGATGGCGGACGCTGCGTCGTTCTCGCTCGCGGTGTTGGATGGTTCGCTTCGCTTCTGCGCTACTCGCCGTCTTCCCTTGTCGCGTGCTCGGCGTTGGCGCGCCTGCGCGCGCTCGTCAGTCCAGACGGCGGACGCTGCGTCGTTCTCGCTCGCGGTGTTGGATGGTTCGCTTCGCTTCTGCGCTACTCGCCGTCTTCCCTCGTCGCGTGCTCGGCGCTGGCGCGCCTGCGCGCGCTCCTCAGTCCAGACGGCGAACGCTGCGTCGCTCTCGCTCACGACGACTCGCGCTCGGCGAGGCGCTCGCGCAACTCCGTCACCTCGGCGCGCAGCTCGTCCAGCTCACCGCTGACGCGGCGCAGCACCCAGTCGACCTCGGACATCTTGTACCCGCGCAGCACCAGCTGGAACCGCACCTCGCGCACGTCGTCGGCGGTGATGCCGGACGCGGGCAGGCGGGTCGGCGAGGCGCCGGGCGGCAGCGCGGGCAGCTCCTCGCCCCGGCCGAACACGACCGAGGCGATCAGGAAGACCACGGCCGCCACGAGCACCATGACGACCAGGTAGATCAGTGCGGTGGTCACGACAGGGATCGTGTCACACACGACCGACAGGAAGTCAGCGCACAAGTAGCTCCCGCATCGGCGGCCGGTCCGTGACCGCCACGCCGGCCGTGTCCGGCAGCCACTCGCCCGCCACCTCCACGAACCGCGTGAGCTCGCCGGCCGCCGGGTCCACGCCGGGCGGCAGCAGGCCGCAGCGGGCCAGCGCCGTGCCGAGGATCTGACGGGCCATCAGCCCGAGCGCGGGCAGCGGCTGGTTGCGGTGCCGCCGCACGCCCAGGTTGACCTGCGCGATGCCGGACAGCCCGACGATCGCGTGCGCGTCCAGCAGCAGGCCGATCTCCACCCCGTACCCGGACGCGAACGGCACCGACTCGAACAGCGTGCGCGTGCCCGCGTACTCGCCCGACAGCGGCTGGATGACCCCGGACAGCTCCGGGCGCAGCGCCGAGATCAGCGGGCGGGCCATCAGCTCGGTGACCCGCCCACCGCCGGACCCGGTCGCGTCCTCGGTGGCCAGCGGCCGGCGGTAGAAGCCCTTCACCAGAGCCACGTCCGGCTCCAGCAGCAGCGGGCCCAGCAGCGTCGGCACGAAGTCCGGCGACGGGTCGACCAGGTCGGAGTCCACGAACACCAGCAGGTCGCCGCTCGTCGCGGCGAGCGAGCGCCAGAGCACCTCTCCCTTGCCGGGCAACGGTTCCAGCTCGGGCAGCACCTCGGTGCGGCGCACCACCCGGGCGCCCGCCGCGGCGGCCACCTCGACCGTACGGTCCGTCGAGCCGGAGTCGAGCACGACGAGCTCGTCGACCAGCGTGCCGACGTGCGGCCGGATCGAGGCGATCACGGCCCCGACCGTGGCCTCCTCGTCCAGCGCCGGCAGCACGACGCTGACTGTGCGGGATCCCTTGGCCACCAACAGGTCCGCGATCATCCACTCGACACTCTGCCAGGTCCGCCCGGCGAACCACTCGCGCGCGTCGGGGTGCATCAGGCCAGCGCCCGCACGCAGCGCACCGGCTGCCGGGTCCCGGCGATGCTCGCGACCATCTCGACCGCCTTCCTGGTCCGGCCCACCTCGTGCGCGCGGAACACCCGCGCGCCCGCGTACGCCGCGACCGAGGTCGCCGCGATCGTCCCGTCCACCCGGTCCGTGAGGCCGACGCCCAGGGTCTCGCCGACGAAGTCCTTGTTGGACAACGCCATCAGCACCGGCCAGCCCGTGTCGACGAGCTCGCCGAGCCGGCGCAGCAGCGCGAGGCCGTGCCAGGTGTTCTTGCCGAAGTCGTGGGTCGGGTCGATGAGCACGCCGTCCGCGGGCACGCCCAATGCCACCAGGCGTTCCGCGCGGGCCACCAGCTCGGCGGTCACCTCGGCCACCACGTCCAGGTACCGCACGCGGTGCGGGTCGGTACGCGGCGCCACGCCACCGGTGTGCGAGCAGACCATGCCCGCGCCGAACTCGGCTGCGACCTCCGCCACCCGCGGGTCCGCACCGGCCCACGCGTCGTTGATCAGGTCGGCGCCGGCCGCGCACGCCGCCCGGCCGACCTCGTGGCGCCAGGTGTCCACGCTGACGACCAGGTCCGGGTGGCGCTCGCGGACCTGCTCGACCAGCGGCACGACCCGGCGCAGCTCCTCGCCGGCGTCGACCCGCTCGCCGTGCCCGCCGGCCCGGACCCCGCCGATGTCGACGATGTCCGCGCCCTCGGCGACCAGCCGGTCGACCGCGGCCAGCGCGGCCTGCTCGCCGTAGGTGGAGCCGCGGTCGTAGAAGGAGTCCCTGGTGCGGTTGACGATCCCCATCACCAGAGCGCGGTCCTGCGCCACCGTACGGCTGCCGAAACGAAGTGTGCCCACATCCGGATCGTGCCACGGCCGGTCTTGGAGCAACCAACGGAACCTCAGGGGACCGTGACGCAACCCAGCCACAAGTACGTGGCTTTCCGCACCATCCGCCGGAACGCAACCAACACTTTTCATTCCGGGGAGGCGGACTAGCTAGTGGGTCTCGATCCAGGACTGGTAGGCCTCCTCCACCACGCGGATGGCGTCGTCGACGTCGTCGGTCACGTGCAGCAGCGCGATGTCCTTCTCGCCGATCTTGCCTTCCTTGTAGACGGTGTCGTGCACCCAGTCGTACAGGCCGCCCCAGTAGGACCGTCCGAATAGGACGACCGGGAACTTGGTGACCTTCTTGGTCTGCACCAGGGTGAGCGCCTCGAACAGCTCGTCGAGCGTGCCGAAGCCGCCCGGCAGGCAGATGAACGCCTGCGCGTACTTGACGAACATCGTCTTGCGGGCGAAGAAGTAGCGGAAGTTCACGCCGAGGTCGACCCACGGGTTGAGGCCCTGCTCGAACGGCAGCTCGATGCCCAGCCCGATGGACAGCCCGCCCGCCTCCGAGCAGCCGCGGTTGACCGCCTCCATCGAGCCCGGGCCGCCGCCGGTCATCGCCGCGTACCCCGCCTTCGCCAGCGCCGCGCCGATCTCGAGGCCGAGCTGGTACTCGGGGTGGTCGCGAGTGGTCCGCGCCGAGCCGAACACGGTGACCGCGCGCGGCACCTCGGCCAGCGCGCCGAAACCCTCCACGAACTCCGCCTGGATGCGCAGCACCCGCCACGGGTCGGTGTGCACCCAGTCCGCCGGGCCGCGCGAGTCGAGCAGCCGCTGGTCGGTGGTGGTCGCCTCGTCCCTTCTGGACCTCCGCAGTACCACCGGGCCGCGCTGCTTCTCCTTGGGATGCTCCTCGTCCGGCTGGTCGGCGAATTGCTCGATCGTCACTCGCGCGAGTCTAGATCCACCCACCACCAGCGGAGTGTCCGGCCGACCGCCGCCACGTGGCGACCCGGGTTCGCGTCCGGGTCGGTGACTTGGCCGATCGCCGCCCGCCCGCGTCCAGCGGGACCTCGAGTCCGTCCTGGTGCCCAGGGCTGGCAGACGGCCGTGACCCTGGCGCTGGTCGTCGCGGCGAGCACGCTCGTGGTGTTCCTCGTCGAGGAGCCCGGCGCCGGTCGCCGGCTGGCCCTGGTGGTCGCGCTGCTGCTGGCGCTCGCGCACCTCGTCCGGGCCGCCGGCGTACGCGAGCGCTGAGGTACGCGAGCGCTGAGCCGTGCCGACGCCCGGCTCAGCCGAGGAACCGGCCGAGCACGTCCGCGCAGCGGTGGATGTCGGCGATCGGCACGTGCTCCTGCTTGGTGTGCGCCAGCGTCGGGTCCCCGGGCCCGAAGTTGACCGCGGGCATGCCGAGCGCGGCGAAGCGGGCCACGTCGGTCCAGCCGAGCTTCGCCACCGGGACGCCGCCCGCCGCGGTGACCAGCTCGGCGGCCGCCGGGGCGGACAGGCCGGGCAGCGCGCCGGCCGCCACGTCGGTGACCGTCAGCTCGTAGCCGGCGAACACGTCCCGCAGGTGCGCCTCGGCGTCGGCCGGGGAGCGGTCGGGAGCGAAGCGGTGGTTCACGGTCAGCACGGCCTCGTCCGGCACCACGTTGCCGCTCACCCCGCCCGCGATCCGCACCGCCTGCAGGCCCTCGCGGTAGGTGCAGCCGTCGATGTCGACCACCCGCGGCCGGTACCGCTCGAGCCGGGCCAGCGCGTCGCCGAGCGCGTGGATCGCGTTGGCTCCCATCCACGCCCGCGCGGTGTGCGCCCGCGTGCCGGTCGCGCGCAGCGCCACGCGCATCGTGCCCTGGCAGCCGGCCTCGACGACCGCGTTCGACGGCTCGCAGACGATCGCCAGGTCGCCGGCGAGCCACGCGGGGTCCTCGCGCTCGACGCGGCCCAGCCCGTTGCGCTCGGCCTCGATCTCCTCGCAGTCGTAGAAGACGAACGTGAGGTCGTGGCGCGGCTCGGTCACCGTCGCGGCGACGCGCAGCATCACCGCGACGCCGCCCTTCATGTCGCAGGTGCCGAGCCCGTGCAGGTACTCGGCGTCGCGGCGGACCGGCAGGTTTCCGTTGACCGGCACGGTGTCCAGGTGCCCGGCGAGCACCACGCGCGAGGGTCGGCGCAGCGACGTACGGGCCAGCACCGCGTTGCCCGAGCGCGCGATCTGGAGGTGTCCGGCCTGGTCGCGCAGCGCCGCCTCGACCGCGGCGGCGAGCTCCGCCTCCGCGCCTGACACGCTGTGGATGCCGGCCAGCGCGGCGGTGAGGTCGGCGGGGTCGCCCGCGAGGTCGAGCTTCGGGATCACGCTCGGCACGCTACCGGCCAGGGGCATGCAACCCGGGGCGTGGGACCCCGCGTGACTACCTGTGTCCAGGGATCGCTCGGGAGGTCTGATGAACGATCGTGAGCAGGGGTTCGCCGACTACTTCGCCAGCCGGTCGAGTGCCCTGCGCGGCACGGCGTACCTGCTGTGCGGTGACTGGCACCGTGCGGAGGACCTCGTCCAGACGACGTTCGTGAAGCTCTACCGCGCGTGGCACCGGATCACCGCGCGCGGCACGCTCGACGCCTACGCCCGGCAGGTCCTGGTCCGCACCTACCTGGACGAGAACCGGCGCGGCTTCTTCTTCCGGGAGAAACCGACCGCCGACCACACCGACGCGAGCGCCCCGCCGGCCGGCAGTACCGAGGACCGTCTCGTGCTGCTGCGGGCGCTCGGCGAGGTACCGCCCCGGCAGCGCGCCACCCTGGTGCTGCGCTACTGGGAGGACATGTCGGTCGAGGACACCGCGCGGGCCCTGGGCTGCACGAAGGGGACCGTGAAGAGCCAGGCGGCCCGCGGCCTCGACGCCCTGCGCGACATCGTGCCGACGACGGCCTTCACCAACTAAAGCCTCATCGACCGAGCTTGACCGACTAGGAGAGCCATGAACGAGCAGGAGCTGCGGCACGCCTTGCGCGCGACGATGGCGACGACTCAGGCCCCGCCGCCGATGAGCGAGATCCCGGTGCTCGACGCCGCCCGCCAGGCCGCGCGGCGGCGGCGGGCCCACTGGGCCGGGGTGGGCAGCGCGGCGGCCGCGGTGGCGGTGATCGGGGTGGCCGTCGTGGTCGTCGCGACCACCTCGGGCGCGGGCGGGCCCGAGGCCATCATCCCCGCGACCCCGCCGACGAGCACGACCACCTCCGGCGGCGACAAGGAGCCCTCGCAGACCCAGTCCTGGCCGAACGGTCAGACCGACCGCACGGCGAGCTCCGGTCCCGAGTTCGACCGGGGTGTCTTCCTGCTCGCCCAGCTCGACGCCGCGGTGCCAGCCGGGTACGAGTCGCCGGACGACCTCGTGGGCACCGGGGATCTGGCGGGGGCGCCGATGAAGGACCACCAGGCGCAGTACGCCGACACCGTCGACGGAGTCGAGGTGTGGGAGTACATGGCGGACGCGGCCGTGACCAAGGGCGACCGCGTCGGCCGGCTGCTCGCCGAGGTGACGACGGCGGGCAACCGGTCGACCGGCGAGGGGTGTGACCTGGAGCCCGGACTGTGGGGCATGGAGGCGGACGACTGCACCGAGGTCGTGGTCGACGGCAAGCGGGTCGGCGTGTTCACCGCCCCCACCCAACGCCACCGGGCCGCTCAGTTCGACCAGTGGGCCGGCTACCGGCACGACGACGGCACCGTGGTGTTCGTCGGGCAGGCGGGCTACCGCGCCTTCACGAACTTCCCACCGCTGGGCGAGCTGCCGCTGTCCGCCCGGCAGCTGGCGGAGCTGGCCGCCGACGACAGGTTCCACCTGGACTAACCTGTCCAGGCGTGAGCAGCGCAGACCTGAACGCAGAAGTCGATCCCGCGACCACCGGAGCCCAGGGGGTGGGCCTGGCCACCGTCACCGACGACGGGACCGTGCTCGACACCTGGTTCCCGTACCCGAAGCTCGACGACGGGCGGATGCCGGGCACGAAGCACCTGTCCGAGCAGGAGGCCGTCGACGAGCTCGGCGCCGGGGCGTCCGCCCTGCTCGGCCCGGACGTGGACCGGTCGGTGGAGGTCGTCGCGGTGCGGACCGGGATCCTCTCGCTCGCGAGCCCGCCGGCCGACGTGTACGACGCCTACCTGCGGCTGCACCTGCTGTCCACGCGGCTGGTGGCGCCGCACGGGCTCAACCTCGACGGCCTGTTCGGGATCCTGTCCAACGTCGTGTGGACCAACCACGGACCGTGCCGGGTCGAGGGCTTCCCGGCCACGCGGCTGCGGCTGCGGGCGCGGGGCGCGGTGACCGTGTACGGCGTGGACAAGTTCCCGCGGATGGTCGACTACGTGATCCCGGCCGGCGTGCGGATCGGCGACGCGGACCGCGTGCGGCTGGGCGCGTACCTGGCGACCGGCACGACCGTGATGCACGAGGGCTTCGTGAACTTCAACGCGGGCACGCTCGGCGCCTCCATGGTGGAGGGCCGCATCTCCGCCGGCGTGGTCGTCGGCGACGGGTCCGATGTGGGCGGTGGCGCGTCGATCATGGGCACGCTGTCCGGCGGTGGCACGGAGACCATCTCGATCGGCACGGGCTGCCTGGTCGGCGCGAACGCCGGGGTGGGCATCTCGCTCGGCGACGACTGCGTGGTGGAGGCCGGCCTGTACGTGACCGCGGGGACGAAGGTGACGCTGCCGGACGGCCGGCTGGTGAAGGCCCGCGAGCTCTCCGGCCGGCCGGGCCTGCTGTTCCGCCGCAACTCCGCCAGCGGCACGGTGGAGGTCGTGGAGCGCGCGGGCAGCGGCGTCCAGCTCAACGCGATACTGCACGCGAACGACTGAGTCCTTTGCGGACGGTGCCGCGGGCGGTCCGGTCCGAGCGGTCCGGTATTCGGCCGGTGTCGCCTAGCATGGATCGAATGACGCGCCCCGTCCCGATCGACCTCAGTGAGCTCGGACTGCCGGCCACGCCGCGCGAAGCCGCCGCCGGTGATCCGCCCGCGGTGCACGTGCGCGCGCGGCTCGACCAGCAGCTGCGCGCGCTCCTCGAGCACGAGGCGGTCGCGCGGCAGGGCATTGATCCCGAAGGCGTGCACCAGATGCGCGTCGCCGTGCGGCGGATGCGGGCCGCGCTGAAAGCGTCCGGCGAGCCCGAGTTCGCGGCCGCGCAGGCCGAACTCGGTTGGCTGGGCGGGATTCTCGGGCGGATCCGCGACCTCGACGTCCTGCTGGCGCACCTGCGCGCGCAGGCGGCCGACCTCCCCGCGGACGAGCGGGCCGCCGCCGAGCGGCTGCTGCACGGGCTCGTCGAGGAGCGCCGGCGTGCCCGCAGGCGGATGCTCGACACCTTGCGCGGCGCCCGCTACGCGACGCTGCTGACCACGCTGGCCGCGCTGGTCACCGCCGAGGTCGACGGCGAGCCCGTCCGCGAGCGGGTCGCCCAGCAGGCGCTGCTCGACGTCGTCACGAAGCCGCACCGCAAGCTCGCGAAGGCCGCCCGCGCGCTCGACGACGACCCGTCCGACGAGGACCTCCACGCGCTGCGCATCCGGGGCAAGCGGTTGCGCTACGCCGCCGAGCTCGCCGAGCCCGCCGGGGGCAAGCCGGTGCGCAGGCTGATCAAGGCCACCAAGGAGTTCCAGGACGTCCTCGGCGAGCACCAGGACACGGTCGTGGCCGAGGCCGAGGTCAGGCGGCTGCTCGCCGAGCAGACCGACGCGGACGCGGACGGCGGCGTGGACGCCGACGTCGTGTTCGTCGCCGGGCGGCTCGTGGAGCGGGAGCGGACGCGGCGCGCGGCGTGCCGGGCCCGCTGGCGCGACACGCTCGACGAGGTGGACCGGCTCGCTGCCGACCTAGTGCCTGGAAGGCGTCCTTCAGGGCACTGAGCGTCAGGAAGGCGTCCTTCCAGGCTTTGCCAGCCGAGCGGCCGCGGCGGCGACGCGCTCGTCGGTGGCCGTCAGCGCGACGCGGACGTGCCGGTCGCCGGTCGGGCCGTAGAAGGTGCCCGGCGCGACGAGCACGCCGCGCTCGGCGAGCCACCGGACCGTCTCCCACGCTGGCTCGTCGCGGGTCGCCCAGAGGTACAGGCCCGCCGCCGAGTGGTCGATCCGGAAGCCGGCGCCGAGCAGCGCGGTCCACAGCGCCGCCCGCCGGGCGCGGAACCGGTCCCGTTGCGCGGCCACGTGCTCGTCGTCGGACAGCGCCGCCGTCATCGCGGCCTGAACCGGCCGCGGCACGATCATCCCGGCGTTCCTGCGGGTCGCGAGCAGCCGCGCCACCAGCGAGGGGTCACCGGCCACGAAGCCGGCGCGGTAGCCGGCCAGGCTGGACGACTTCGACAGCGAGTGCACCGCCAGCACGCCGTCGAACGAGCCGCCGCACACGTCCGGATGCAGCACCGACACCGGCGCCGCGTCCCAGCCCAGTGTCAGGTAGCACTCGTCGGACACCACGAGCGTGCCGCGCTCGCGGGCCCAGTCGACGACCTTGCGCAGGTGCTCGGCCGGCAGCACCTGCCCGGTCGGGTTCGAGGGGGAGTTGAGCCAGAGCAGCGCCGGGCGCTCGGGCCCGACCGCCACCGTGCTGTCCGCGCGCAGCAGCCGCGCGCCGGCGAGCTCGACGCCGGCCTGGTAGGTCGGGTAGGCGAGCGACGGGATGACGACGAGGTCGCCGGCGCCGAGCCCGAGCAGGGTCGGCAGCCACGCGACGAGCTCCTTGGAGCCGATGGTCGGCAGCACCGCGTCCGCGGGCAGGCCGGTCACGCCGTGCCGCCGGGTGAGTGCGCCGACCGCGGCCTCGCGCAGCTCCGGTGTGCCGTGTGTGGTGGGGTAGCCGGGAACGGCCGCCGCCGAGGCGAGTGCGTCCTGGATCGGCTGGGGCACCGGGTCGACGGGCGTGCCGACCGACAGGTCGACCAGGCCGTCCGGGTGCGCCCGCGCCAGCGCCTTGGCCTCGGCCAGCGAGTCCCAGGGAAAGGTCTGGAGCGCCCGCGTCACTCGTCGTGCTCGACCGGCGGCAGGTCCTTGATCCACTGCGGATCAGCCGAGACCTTGCCGACCTTGGCCGCGCCCCCGGGCGAACCCAGCTCGTCGAAGAAGTCGACGTTGGCCTTGGTGTATTCCTTCCACTGGTCGGGGACGTCGTCCTCGTAGTAGATGGCCTCCACCGGACAGACCGGTTCGCAGGCACCGCAGTCCACGCACTCGTCGGGGTGGATGTAGAGCATCCGGTCCCCTTCGTAGATGCAGTCGACCGGGCACTCTTCGATGCATGCCTTGTCGAGCAAATCGACGCAGGGCTCGGCGATCACGTAAGTCACTGCGTTCTCCTGCTTCTTCCCGTTGATGTTGCCTGCACGCGGACGTTACCGGCTACCCCTAGTATCCCTCTCAGCAGTTGGCTGCTCTCACGTGGTGGGACCAAGTGTGGTGGCGAGCACGCGGCCGAGGACGATGGCGGACGGTAGCGCTCCGGCGCCGAACAGCAGCAGCGAACGCCAGTCCGACGTCAGCAGCATGTCACCGCCCGGCCCGAACATCCCGAACCAGGCCACCGTGACGATCCAGGCCAGCAGCGGCGCGGAGGCGACCGCCAGCCGCGGCGAGATCCGTCCCGCGGCGGCCACCAGCCAGGGCGTCGAAACGGCCGCGAGGATCGGCATCAGCGGCAGCGGGAGGCCGTCCAGGTTGGGCAGCAGGTAGCCGTCGAAGGCCAGCGGCAGGTACAGCAGCTCGACGACCGCGAGCACGACGGCGTCGAGCATCAGGACGCCGAGCAGCACCCGGTCCCGCGGCTGCATCTACATGCCCCCGAACAGATCGGTGTCCGCGCCCGTGGGGTCGCCGGCGGCCAGCGCGTAGAACTCGGCGGCCGGGATCGGCGCCGCGATGCCGTTGGACAGCGCGTAGCAGTGCGTGCCGTCGGCCGACTGCCACACGCTGATCTGCGTCGCGTGCGCCCGCAGCGCGCGCTGCTTGACCGACAGCACGTCGGCGATCGAGACGGTGGTCGTGATCCGCGAGTCGTCGGTGGCCGGCAGCTCGCCGGGCTCCGGCAGCCGGTAGGGCAGGTCGGTGACCTGTGCGAGCTCGGCGACGCCGTTCTCGGTGGCCTGCCTGGAGTTCACCACGTGGAACACGCGCGCGGGGCCACCGACGCTGTCGCCGGCCTTCTCGCGGGCGGCCATCGTGACGTCGTGCGCGCGGATGTGGTCGGGGTGGCCGTAGCCGCCGTCGGGCCCGTAGGTGACCACGACCTGGGGCCGCACGTCGTCGAGCACGGCGGCGAGCACCGCGGCCTGCTCGTCGAGGTCGCCGCCGGCGAACGCGCGCGGGTGCGCGTTCGCCGCTACACCCGCCATGCCGGAGTCGCGCCACCGGCCGGGCCCGCCGAGCCACCGGTGGTCGGACACCCCGAGCGCCGCGCAGGCCGAGCGCAGCTCGCCGATGCGGTAGCCGCCGAGCTGGTCCGCGCAGCCGGCGGCGAGCTCGCGCAGCGCGTCGGGGATGATCTCGCCCTCCTCGCCGAGCGTGCAGGTGACGACCGTGACCTGCACGCCGGCTGCCGCGTAGCGGGCGATCGTGCCGCCGGTCCAGAGACTCTCGTCGTCCGGGTGCGCGTGCACGAGCAGCAGCCGGGGAGCGGCGGAGAGCGTCATGGGGTGTGGTCCAAGTCTGGTCAGTCGATCCGCATCCGCGGGTCGAGGTACGCGCAGAGGATATCGAGGAGAGCGATCAGCACGACGAAGGCGATGACCATGTAGGACATGATCGCCATCAGCAGTGGGGCGTTCAGCGACCGCAGCGCTCGCACGAAAAGATACCCGACGCCGTTGTACTGGAAGATCGTTTCGACGACGAGCGCGCCACCCAGCGTGGCGCCGAACTCGATCGCGGCGATGTTGGCGAGCGGGATGACCGCGTTGCGCAGGGCGTGTTTGAACAGCACCGTGCGCGGCGGCAGCCCCTTCGAGCGGGCGGTGCGGACGTAGTCGGACTCCAGCACCTCCAGCATCGACGCACGCGTCAGCCGGATCGTGATCGCCAGCCCGGCCAACGCCAGCGCGAACGCGGGCAGCAGCAGTTCGTCGTACCAGTGCACCTCGACCGCGATCGTGCGCGGCAGCGAGGGGAACAACGTGATGCCGAGGACCCGGGTGCCGGCGAACGTGTCCCGCAGCGCTGCCGCGATGACGATCAACGGCATGGACATCGCCACGATGGCCGACACGCTCACCAGGGCGTCGGTGAACGAGCCGCGCCGGACGGCGGCGAGCACGCCGGCGCTGATACCGATGACCAGCTGCAGCACGATCGCCGTCACCGCCAGGCGGACCGTGTTCGGCACGACGTCGGTGATCATCCCGAACACCGGCAGCCGCTTGTCGTAGTCGATACCGAGGTCGCCGGTGAACAGGTTCGCCAGGTAGTTGAGGTACTGCACCGGCAGCGGCCGGTCGAGCTTGAACGTCTCCCGCAGGATCGCCTGCGTCTGCGGCGGGATGACCTTCTCGCCGACCGCGGCGAACGGGTTGCCCAGCTGGTAGAGCCCGACGTAGCACAGGAACGTGATGATCACGAAGACCAGCAGGGTCTGCGCGGTGCGGCGCAGGACGAACCGCGGCATCACCCGGCCCTGCCGGTCCGGGGCCTGTTCGCATCACGGTGGATCGAACAGGCCCCGGTTGGCGCGTGTCTCAGGCGCGCACCACCTCGCGCAGCGCGGCGTAGTGGCAGGCGGCGTCGTGGCCCGGCTTGCCGGTGACCTGCACCAGCGGGGGCGGCTCCTCGATGCACCGGCGCGCGTCGCTCTCCGAGAGCTGCTCGAACTTCCAGCAGCGCGTGCGGAACCGGCAGCCCGACGGCGGGTTGGCCGGGTTCGGCACGTCGCCGCGGAGGACGATGCGCTCGCGCTGCCGCTCCAGGCGCGGGTCCGGGATCGGCACGGCGGAGATCAGCGCCTGCGTGTACGGGTGGTGGGGCCGGTCGAACAGGTCGTCACGGTCGGCGATCTCCACCACCTGACCCAGGTACATCACCGCCACGCGGTCGGCGATGTGCCGGACCACGGACAGGTCGTGCGCGATGAACATGTACGTCAGGCCCAGCTCGTCCTGCAGGTCCTCGAGCAGGTTGACGATCTGCGCCTGGATCGACACGTCCAGGGCGGACACCGGCTCGTCGAGCACGATGAACTTCGGGTTCATCGCGATCGCGCGGGCGATGCCGATGCGCTGGCGCTGGCCGCCGGAGAACTCGTGCGGGTAGCGGTCCGCGTACTCCTCGGCGAGGCCGACCGTGTCGAGCAGGTCGCTGATCGTCGACTTGGTCATCGTGGCGCCGAGCAGCTGGTACTTCTCGGTCAGGATCTGCCGGACCGTCATGCGCGGGTTCAGCGACGCGTACGGGTCCTGGAACACGATCTGCATGTCCCGCCGCGCCTTGCGCAGCTTGTCCTTGCTCAGCGCGGTGATGTCGAGCCCGTCCAGGCTGACCCGGCCGCTGGTCGGCTCGAGCAGCCGCAGGATCGCCCGTGCCGTCGTGGACTTGCCGCACCCGGACTCGCCGACCAGGGCCACGGTCTGGCCCCGGTAGACGTCGACGGACACGCCGTCGACGGCCTTCACGTCGCCGATGGTGCGCTTGATGAACACCCCGCTGCGGATGGGAAAGTGCTTGACGAGGTTCTCCACCTCGAGCATCGGCCGGTGGTTCGGCTCGGCCACCCCGACCCCGCCCTGCTGTGCTGCCCCCTGGCTCATCGGATCTTCTCCTCGTGTGCCATGGCGACCCGGTCACTGTGCACGCACGCCGCCCGGTGTCCGTTCCCGGTCGCGGAACCGTTGACCGACATGAGCGCCGGCACCTCGGCCAGGCACGCGTCGGTCGCGAAGGCGCAGCGCGGATGGAACGCGCAGCCCTGCGGAACCTTCGCCAGGCTCGGCGGCAGGCCCTGGATCGGCACCAGCCGGTCCTGCCGCCGCACGTCCATCCGCGGCAGGCTCGACAGCAGGCCGAACGTGTAGGCGTGCCGGGGCTGGTAGAAGATCTCGTCCGCGGTGCCGGTCTCCACGATCTTCCCGGCGTACATGACGTTGATCCGGTCCGCGTAGCTCGCGACCACCCCGAGGTCGTGCGTGATCAGCACGACCGCGGTGTTGCGGTCCTCCTGCAGCTTCTCCAGCAGTGCCATGATCTGCGCCTGCACGGTCACGTCCAGCGCGGTGGTCGGCTCGTCGGCCAGCAGCACGTGCGGGTCGTTGGCGAGCGCCATCGCGATCATCGCGCGCTGGCGCATGCCACCGGAGAACTCGTGCGGGTACTGGTTGAGCCGCACCGCCGGGTTCGGGATGCCGACCTCGCCGAGCAGGTCCAGCGCCCGCTTGCGCGCGGTGTGCTTGGTGACGTCCTGGTGGATGCGCACCATCTCGGCGATCTGGTCGCCGATCTTGAACACGGGGTTCAGCGCGGTCAGCGGGTCCTGGAAGATCATCGCGATCTGGCTGCCGCGGAGCTTGCGCTGCTGCTTCTCCGGCATCTTCAGCAGCGACCGGCCACGCAGCAGGACGTCCCCGCTCGGGAACGTCGCGGGCGGGCTGGGCACCAGGCCCAGGATCGTCATCGCGGACACCGACTTCCCGGAGCCGGACTCGCCCACGATGGCGAGCGTCTCGCCCTCGTTGACGTGCCAGGACACCCCGTCCACGGCCTTGACCACGCCGTAGTCGGTCTTGAAGTGCACCCGCAGGTCGCGGACCTCGAGCAAGGGCGCTGGTGGGCCCTCGAGGTCGATCTCCGCAGCGCTGCTCATGTCTGGGATCTCCTTGGTATCGGCAGGAATCGGCCGCGAGTCAACGCAGCTTCGGGTCGAGCGCGTCGCGCAGACCGTCGGAGACGAACGCGAACGAGAGGGTCGTGAGGCAGATGGCGGCGCTCGGGAATATCCACAGGTAGTCCTTGCCGGCGACCTGCACCTGCTCGATGCCCTGGTTGATCAGGCGGCCCCACTCCGGGGTGTCGGGCGGCACGCCCACGCCGAGGTAGGCGAGCGAGGCCATGGCGACCACCGCGACGCCGATGGCGGTGAAGGAGTAGATGAACACCGGCTGGATCGCGTTCGGCAGGATGTGCCGGATCACGATCCGGATGTCCGAGGCACCAATCGACCGCGCCGCCTCGACGTACTCCGACTCCCGCAGTGCCAGGATCTGGCCGCGCATCAGGCGGGCCGCGGTCGTCCAGCCGAGGATGACCAGCGCGAAGATCACCTGGGGGAGACCGGAACCGAAGGTCCGGACCACCAGGATCGCGCCGATCAGGAACGGGAAGGCCAGGAAGACGTCGGTGGCGCGCATGATCAGGGCGTCGGCGAACCGGCCGCGGTAGCCGGCGATCGCACCGAGCGTGACGCCGAGCGTCATCGCGCCGAGCATCGTGCAGAGCCCGACGATCAGCGCGAGCCGCAGGCCGTAGAGCATGCCGGAGAACAGGTCCCGGCCGAGCACGTCGGTGCCGAACCAGTGATCCGGGCTCGGCGCCTGAAGGGTGTTGACCAGGTTCTGGTCGTACGGGTCGTACGGTGTGATCAACGGCTGGAGCAGCGCGGTCACCACCATGAGGGTGACGATCACGAGCCCGCCTATGGCGAGCTTGTTGCGCCGGAAACGCCGCCAGAAGTCGGCGAGTGCGGTCCTGGAGACCTTCTTCTCGCCGTTGCCGCCCTCCTCGGGCACGCGCTCGTGGTGTTCCGCCGGCTCGACGAGCACCGCCTGTGCGGGCATGCTCAGGTCGGCCGGGTCGGGTGTGGTGGTCACGGGTCTACCTCACTCAGCTCAGCCGGATCCGTGGATCGAGATAGGCGTACAAGATGTCGACGATCATGCTGAGGAACACGTATATCAGTACCGCGAACGTCACGATCGCCATGATCACCGGGTTGTTGTTCTGGTTGATCGATTTGACCAACAGGAACCCGACACCGTTGTACTGGAACAGTGTCTCGGTAATGAGCGCGCCGCCGAGCAGAATGCCGATGCTGATGCCGACATAGGTCACGACCGGAATGATGGAGTTCCGGAAGGCGTGCTTCATGATCACGGTCCGCTCGCCGAGGCCCTTGGCCCGTGCGGTGCGGATGTAGTCGGTGCGCAGGACCTCCAGCATGGAGCCGCGCATCAGGCGGGCGATGAACGCCGCGTCGACCACGGCCAACGTGACCGCCGGCAGCAGGATTTCCTGATACCAGGGCACTACTTCGGTGAACGATCGGGGTACGCCGGGGAATATCCACGCCCCGGCGACGGTCTGCCGCAGCCAGATGCCGATGACGAAGGTCGGGATGCCGATCGAGAGCGTGGTCAGGATGGTGACCAGGACGTCCCAGAAGGAGTAGCGGAAGACCGCGGCGATGATGCCGGCGGTCACGCCGATGATGACGTCGATGATGATGGCGGCGAGCGCGAGGCGAGCGGTGGCCGGCAGTGCCTCGCCGATCATCTCGGAGACCTCGCGGCGCTGGTTGAAGTCGATGCCCAGGTCGCCGATGAACAGGTTGCCCAGATAGGTCAGATACTGCATGGGCAGCGACTTGTCCATGCCGAACTTCTCGCGCAGGATCGCCTGGGTCTCCGGGGGCACCACCTTGTCGCCGGTGGAGGCGAAGGGATCCCCGAGCACGAACAGGCCGATGAACAGCAGGAGCGTCGCCGCGATCACGACCAGTATGGCCTGGGCGAGCCTGCGGATTACGAACTTCCCCATGGGTAGGTGCCGGCTTCCTCGGATCGACAGAAGGAAATGGGTGCCAACCGGTGGTGGCCGCGGTCCGTGCTACGGACC
>NZ_JBOHGB010000100.1:14838-25612 GCF_050699935.1 Actinophytocola sp. | reverse complement strand
CGTCAGGCCGCGTGCTCGCCGCTGTTGGAGTCGCCGGGCCGCTGGGCGACCGGCTGCGAAACCGGCAGGGCGGTGCTCGTGTCCCGCCGCCGGTGGCGCAGCAGGCCGGCGACCAGGCCGCCGAAGCCGAGCGCCACCGCGGCGATGCCCACCGGACCGGCGAGATCGACGGAGGCGGTCTCCGCGGCGACCTGCTCATCGGCCGCCCACGCCGGCCGGGCCGCCATCACGAGCACGGCGGCCACCAGCGCGGCCACCAGGGCCATGACCGCACTCATCCGAACCAGCGTGCTCGACACGGCCGCCCGGGTGTGGGCAGCCGCCAGGGCAACTCGGTTGCGCACTGATGCGCCTCCTGCGTTCATCACCGTCGTAGTACCCCCGACAGGGGGTCTTTGGGGGCGGAATGCCTACCGGCTGTGGCTGCCCGTGGAGGTGCCGTTAGTCCGATCGGTCAATGCGCTGGAGACTAGACCTGTCGTGTGCGCGGGGTCACGCGGGGGGTGCCGCCGGACGGCCGTCGCCGGTGTGCTCCGGGGAGCGGACCCAGCCACGCCGCTCGCCCTCGTCGAGGATGATCCGCGCGGTCTCCCCGAGCACGGCCGAGGCGGCCCCGATGTGCGCCTTGCGCGCCCGCACGACGTCGGCCGTGACGCCCGGCGTCTGCCAGGTCCCGCCGCGGGCCATCCAGTTGAGCAGCAACGGCTCGAGCCGGTCCATGGCCTTGGCGAACCGCGACTCGGGAGTCTCGCGGGCCTCGAACTCGTCCCAGAGCGCGCGCAGCTCGCGGGCCTGGCCGGCGGGCAGCAGCCCGAAGAGCAGGTCGGCGGCCGCCCGCTCGCGCTCCTCCTGGGTCCGCGCGCCGACGTCGTCGTAGAGCGGCGTGTCCCCCGCGTAGATCTCGACCAGGTCGTGCACGACGACGAGCTTGACCGTGTGCCCGACGTCGACCGGCTCGTCCGCGTGCTCGGCGAGCAGGATCACCATGAGCGCGAGGTGCCAGGAGTGCTCGGCGTCGTTCTCCCGGCGCTGCGCTGCCACCAGCGGCGACTGGCGCAGCACGGTCTTGAGCCGGTCGACCTCGATGAGGAAGGTCAGCTGCGCGGCGATGCGCGGGTCGAGCGTGGCGGGGAGCGGATTGCGTTCGGTCAGCAGCGGATCTCCGGCGAGGTTCACGCATGTGACCCTCTCAACCGCCCGCGCGCCCGGGCAACCGCGTTAGCGTGGCCGCTCGTGAAGGTCACCGTCCTCGGCTCGTGCGCCGCCTGGCCCGAGCCCGGCCGCGCGTGCAGCGGCTACCTCGTGGAGCACGACGGTTTCCGGCTCGTCCTCGACCTCGGTTTCGCGACGCTGCCGCGGCTGCTGCGGCACTGCCCCAACGGGACCGTCGACGCGGTCGTGGTGACCCACCGGCACAGCGATCACTGCGTGGACCTCAACGGCCTGCTGCGCGTGCGCCACTACGGCGAGCGGGTGCTGCCGCGCATCCCGCTGCTGTGCCCGCCGGACGTCGCGTCGGTGGTCGACACGCTCGAGCCGCGCCCGCGCCTGGCGGAGCTGTTCGACGTCCACGAGCTGCCCGGCGGCCGTCGGGTCGGACCGTTCCAAGTGGACGGAATCGCGCTGCCACACCACGTGCCGAACGCCGGCGTCCGCCTCACCACGCCGGGCCGGACGCTCGCCTATACCGGCGACACCGGCCCGGACCCGCGGTTGGCGGAGCTGGGCGCGGACGCGGACCTCTACATCATGGAGGCGACACTGCAGGCCGAGCCGGCGCCGGGCGAGCCGAGGAACGTGCTGACCGCCCGCGAGGCGGGCGAGTGGGCGCGGCGGGCGGGCGCGCGACGGCTGCTGCTCACGCACTTCTGGCCGGGCAGCGACCGGGGCGTGTCGCTGCGGCAGGCCGCGGAGACGTTTCCCGGCGAGATCATCGCCGCCGACGAGGATCTGGTGATCGACTGGTTGGGCCGGCCACGACACTAGCCGCAGTCACGGCCCTCGACGGTCTCGATGAACTCGACGGACACCCAGCGGCCCTCGGCGAGCTTGCGGAAGCCGTTCTCCTGGGTCTTCTCCGCGTCGGCCTGGTCGCTGAGGTTCATCTCGCCGACGATGTTGTTCGGGTCGAGCTCTGGCGCGGACCGGACGTTGAGCCCGTCGACGGTCGCCTCGACGCGGCACTGCGTGGTGCTCGACGTGGTGTCGGCACCGCCGTCGTCGTCGCCGCGCCGCTGCTCCGAGCCCATGGCGTAGAGCCAGAGGACGCCCACCAGCAACGCCGCCGCGATCAGGGTGCGCTTGCCGCTCCACTTGATCTTCACCGGAACCGCTCCCCAAGCCCGACTGTGTTGCCCGCGCGACTGCCCGCGCAGTTGCCCGCGATCCAGATATATCCCAGCCCGGTCGAGTTGGGAACGAGCCGCCCGGCGAACCACTCGCAGGATGGAACGCACGGGCGACCCACGGCACCGTCTGTCACGGCACGTGCATGTGCGGTGATCGGCGCGTTCGGACCGTTCATCGCGGAGAACGCGCCGTGCACCGATCGGTCAGGCGGACGCCATGCGCTGCCGGAGGTTCTCGTCCAGCGTCGAGAGGAACTCCTCGGTGGTCTGGAACTCCTGGTCCTTGCCGACGAGCAGCGCCAGGTCCTTGGTCATCTTGCCGCTCTCGACGGACTCGACGATCACCCGCTCGAGCGTCTCGGCGAACCCGATGACCTCGGGGGTCGAGTCCTGCTTGCCGCGCGCCTCGAGCGCCCGGGTCCACGCGAAGATCGACGCGATCGGGTTGGTCGAGGTCGGCTTGCCCTGCTGGTGCTGGCGGAAGTGGCGGGTGACCGTGCCGTGCGCGGCCTCGGCCTCGACCTTGCCGTCCGGCGTCATCAGGACCGAGGTCATCAGGCCGAGCGAGCCGAAGCCCTGTGCCACGGTGTCGGACTGGACGTCGCCGTCGTAGTTCTTGCACGCCCAGACGTAGCCGCCCTCCCACTTGAGCGCGGCGGCGACCATGTCGTCGATGAGCCGGTGCTCGTAGGTGAGGCCGGCGGCGTCGAAGTCGCTCTTGAACTCGGTCTCGAAGATCTCCGCGAAGACGTCCTTGAACATGCCGTCGTAGGCCTTGAGGATCGTGTTCTTGGTCGACATGTAGACCGGGAACTTGCGCTCGAGGCCGTAGCGGAACGAGGCGCGCGCGAAGTCCTCGATGGACGTGCGGTAGTTGTACATCCCGACCGCGACGCCGCCGCCCTCCGGGTACTGCGCGACCTCGAATTCCATCGGCTCGCCGCCGTCGGCCGGCTGGTAGGTCATCGTCAGCGTGCCGGGGCCGGGCACCTTGAAGTCGGTGGCCTTGTACTGGTCGCCGTGCGCGTGGCGGCCGACGATGATCGGCTTGGTCCAGCCGGGCACGAGCCGGGGGACGTTCGAGATGACGATCGGCTCGCGGAAGATCACGCCGCCCAGGATGTTGCGGATCGTGCCGTTGGGGCTGCGCCACATCTTCTTCAGGCCGAACTCCTCGACCCGCGCCTCGTCCGGGGTGATCGTCGCGCACTTCACGCCGACCCCGTGCCGGGCGATCGCGTTCGCCGCGTCGACGGTGACCTGGTCGTCCGTGGCGTCCCGGTGCTCGATGCTCAGGTCGTAGTAGTCCAGGTTGATGTCCAGGTAGGGATGGATCAGCTTGTCCTTGATGAACTGCCAGATGATGCGGGTCATCTCGTCGCCATCGAGCTCGACGACCGTCCCCTGGACCTTGATCTTGGCCATGTGCCGGGATGCTCCTCTCGCGTCCTCATCACGCGCGTACCTCTTGTTAGCCCACCCAAACGGTACATGCGTACTGTTAGCCGTGCGCCACCGGCCAACCGCACGAACTTGTCCACAACCCGCCGACCTGTCCACACAAACCGCCAACCAAGATCCACTGTCAGCCCCCACCGGTAGACTGGCGTGGTGGGGTGGCCCCCGGAGAGGGTGGGGGCCGCCATCCACGGGGCGGCGATCCACGGGGCGGCGATCCACGGGGGCGATCGAGGGGCGGCTGGTGAGTGGGTGGCCATCGATCGGCAGGCGACACGGGCGATCACGCGGCATCGACGGCGCCAACCTTGGGCCTAAGTCAGCGCGGTGCGGGCGCGTGACTGCCGCACCCTGAGTTGCCCGCCGAGCCGGACGGGACCGACCGCGGCCGCCCTGCTGAACACCGTGCGCTAAGAGACCCGCGCGGCCCACTCGTCGGCGAGCATCGCGTACACGACCTCGTCGGTCCACTCGCCCTTGACGATCTCGTTGCGCACGAAGTGGGCCTCACGCCGCATGCCGAGCTTCGCCATCAGCTTCGCCGACGCCTCGTTGCGCCCGTCGCAGCGCCCGATGATCCGGTGCAGCCCGATCCCCTCGAACCCGAGCCGGAGCATCTCGACGGCGGCCTCGGCCGCGTAGCCACGCCCGTGGTGGGCCGGGTCGAACACGAAGCCGAACTCCCCCTGCTGGTGCGCTTCCGACTGCCACGCGAGGTTCACGTCGCCGACGAGCTCGCCGGTTTCCCGCAGCAGCACCGCGAGGACGAGCGAGTCACCTTCCCTCTCCAGCACCGTCATCGACATCCGCAGCTTGAGCGCCTCGGCCGTGGCGGCGCGGTCGCGCGGCCCCCAGTACAGGTACCGGGCCACCTCCGGCAGGCTCTGGTACGCGTACATCGCCTCGAAGTCGTCCTCGGTGAACGGGCGCAGGATCAGGCGGTCGGTGACGATCGGGTACGACGGTCGCAGCACACCCGCCAACATAGCCACCGCGGCGCGGACGGCGCGCTGGGCGAACGGCCCGCGCCTGCCACGATCGTCGGTGGGCCGTGCCATGATGACCGCATGGCGATCTGGCTCACCGAGAACCCCGAGGCCAACGCACTGCTCGAGCGCGAGCCGCTGGCCCTGCTGACCGGCATGCTGCTCGACCAGCAGATCCCGATCGAGGTGGCGTTCGCCGGGCCGCAGAAGATCCTCGAACGCATGGGCTCGCTCGACGCACGCACGATCGCCGACCACGACGAGGAGACGTTCCTCGCGCTCTGCGCCACGCCGCCGGCCATCCACCGCTTCCCCGGCTCGATGGGCAAGCGGGTACAGGCCCTGTGCCGCGCCATCGTCGACGACTACGACGGCCGCGCAGAGAACATCTGGACCCAGGGCGGCCCGAACGGCGCCGAGGTCCTCAAGCGGCTCAAGGCACTCCCCGGCTTCGGCGAGGCCAAGGCCAAGGTCTTCCTCGCCCTGCTCGGCAAGCAGCGTGGCCTCGAGGCGGCCGGCTGGGAGAAGGCCGCCGGCGACTACGCGACCAAGGGCGCCTTCCTGAGTGTCGCCGACATCACCGACCCGACCAGTCTCCAGCATGTGCGGGCATACAAGAAGGAAATGAAGGCCGCGGCCAAGGCCAAAAAGCGCTGAAACGGTAGCCGCCGTACGGCTGAACCACGATCCGTACACGACGCGACACTATTCGTCGCGAGATAGCGCATACATTCTGATAAGACACCGTCCGTCAATGTTGGTGCTTTTCCGTCTTCATGCGTACACCGCGAAGAGACGCCATAACAGGTATTTGACTCCGATCACGACGTCTGTTTACCGTTCCCGGCGGGTCCGGAGGGTAACTCGGGTGCACGGAACCCAAGTTATAGCGGCAACCCCTGGAAAGCGCCGGAAGGATAGCGGACCGCGTGAAGAAGACCTCCATCCGGCGTGGCCGGGCTCACTCCATTCGCGCGCGCGTACTCACGATCGCGCTCGTTCCGTGCTTCGTCTTTTTGCTCGCCGCGATCGGTGGCGCCGGCTACCTCATCTATGACGCGGCGAAGACCCGCAGCTACTACAACCTCGCGAGCGAGACCCAGGACAGCGCGCTGCCGTTGATCCTGTCGCTGCAGGAGGAGCGCCGGCTGACGCTGCGCCACCTGGCGAGCTTCGGCACGTTCCAGTCCGACCTGATCAGGCAGCGCACCCGGACCGACGCGGTGGTCGGCCAGGTCCGCGTGAAGCTCGGCGAGCTGTCCGACATCGCGCCCGACTCCGTCCGGCGCGACATCGCCGAGTTCGCCGCGCTGATGGCCCAGCTGCCCGAGCTGCGTGCCCGCGTGGACGGCGGCCAGGTGGGCCTGCGCGAGTCGTTCGCCTTCTACAACCAGATCGTCGACCAGTTCATCCAGGGCTCGCAGGGCCTCGCGCTGTTCGCCCCGGACGCGGAGACCGCGTACGCGCAGGTGGTCGTCGCGCCGCTGCTCACCGGCGCGGACCTGATGCAGCGGGCGGACGCGCTCGCCGCGGCGAACATCGTCGGCCGCGGGCTCGCGGCCGTCGACTTCCGCACCTTCCAGGGTCAGGTCAGCGCCTACCACCTCCAGCTGGACGCCGCGGTCCCGCTCGCCAACCAAGGGGTGCAGGAGCAGTACGAGCAGCTGCGGGAAAGCCCCGCCTGGCAGCGGCTGATGTCCGTGGAGAACGCGCTGATCCAGGGCAGGAACGAGATCCCCGTCAGCGAAGACCTCTGGCGCTCGGCCGCCGCGGACGTCGGCGGCGCGCTGATGGCGATGCTGTCCACGCAGAACGACCAGACCAACGCGGAGGCGCTGGACAAGGTCGACAACACGCTGATCCGCGCGATCGTCGCGGGCGTGGTCGTGCTGCTGCTCGGCGTCGCGGTGTCCGTATTCGCGCTGCGGCTGTCCCGCAGGCTCATCGACCGCCTCGTCCGGCTGCGCCACGAGTCCCTCGACCTGGCCGAGCACAAGCTGCCCGAGCTGGTGGAGAAGGTGCGCTCGGGCAAGAACGTCTCCGTCGACGACTCGCTCAAGCTCCTCGACCACGGCCGTGACGAGATCGGCGAGGTCGCCGAGGCGTTCAACAAGGCGCAGCAGACCGCGGTGTCCGCCGCCGTGCAGGAGGCGCAGACCCGCGAGGGCACCAACAAGGTGTTCCTCAACATCGCCCACCGCAGCCAGGTGATCGTGCACCGCCAGCTCAAGGTGCTCGACGAGGCCGAGCGCGGGCAGGAGGACCCCGAGCAGCTGGAGATGCTCTTCCAGCTCGACCACCTGTCCACCCGCGCACGCCGCAACGCGGAGAACCTGATCATCCTCGGCGGCGGCCAGCCCGGACGGCGCTGGCGCAACCCGGTGAGCCTCACCGAGCTCGCCCGCGGCGCGGCGGCCGAGACCGAGCAGTTCGCCCGGGTCGAGATCGCCAAGCTGCCGCCGCGCGCGGTCAACGGACCGGTCGTCGGCGACCTCGTGCACCTGCTCGCCGAGCTGATCGACAACGCGACGTCGTTCTCACCGCCGGACTCGCGCGTCGAGGTGCGCGGCAACGTCGTCGGCCGCGGCGTGGTGCTCGAGATCGAGGACCAGGGCCTGGGCATCGAGACCGACCGGATCGACGAGCTCAACGCGATGCTCGCGAACCCGCCGGACTTCGGGATCATGGCGCTGTCGGCCGAGCCACGGCTGGGCCTGTTCGTGGTCGCCCGGCTCGCCGCCCGGCACGGCATCCGGGTGTCGCTGCGCGAGTCGGCCTACGGCGGCACTCGCGCGATCGTGCTCGTCCGCGCCGAGCTGCTCGGCGACGTGCCGGATCCCACCGAACCGGCCGGCCGCCACGACAAGCCGGCCACACCGCCCGCGGCCCCCGAACCGGCGTCTACGATCAAGCTGCCCATCCCCGTGGTGGCGGACCTGCCGCCACTCCCGGTCGTGGAGCCACGCCCCGGCGAGGACCTGTTCCGCCCACAGCGTCCGGTCGAGGAGCCCGCGCACGCCGGCCACACCAACGGAACAAGCGGGACCAACGGTGGCGCCCACGCCAGGCCGGAGCCGCCGACGGTCACCTCGGCACGGGTGGCGCCGATGCCCCCGATGCAGTCGCTGCCCCCACTGCCCGCACCGCCACCACCGTCCTCGCCGCAACCGCGGCCGCAGCCGGCCGGGCTCCACGCACCGGACCGGCCACCACTGCCGCAGCGCCGCCGCCAGCAGAACCTGGCGCCGCAGCTGCGTGACGAACCGGCCACCGCGTGGTCGCAAGAGACGTCCCGCGAGGAAACACCGGACCAGGCGCGCAGCCGACTGGCCGCGTTCCAGCGGGGCACGAGGCAGGGCCGGGAGGAGCCGGCCATCGGTACCGACGGCGACAGACACCACGGGGAGCGTGCGTAATGGCCAATACCGCAGTGAGCGGAACTTGCGGAGCGAACCATCAAGCACAGGGCTACCGCGAGCGGCGGCACCGAGCCTGTGAGGGGCCGTCGTGAGTGAGCTGGACTGGTTGCTCGACGACCTGGTCAAGCGGGTCGCCGGGGTGGACCGCGCCGTCGTGCTGTCCGCTGACGGGCTGCTGATCGGCCGGTCCGCCAACCTCTCCGAGGCCGACGGCGAGCATCTGTCGGCGGTGGCCTCCGCGTTCCAGAGCCTCGCCCGCGGCACCGGCCGGCACTTCGGCGGCGGGCAGGTACGGCAGACGCTCGTGGAGATGGACCACGCGTTCCTGTTCGTCACCGCGGCCGGACAGGGCGCCTGCCTCGCGCTGCTCGCCGACGAGTCCGCGGACGTCGGGATGATCGCCTACGAGATGAACCTCATGGTGAAGCGCGTCGGTGCGGCGCTGTCCGCGAAGCCGCGCGAGACGATGGGACGACCGGTGCCATGAGCACCGAGGCCTGGTTCGACGACCCACTGGTGCGGCCCTACGCCGTGACCGGCGGCAGGACCCGGTCGAACACGCTCGGACTCGACCTGATCACGCTCGTCGTGGCACTGCGCACGCCGGCCGAGGTGGACCTGCAGCCCGAGTACGCGAAGGCGCTGCGGGCCTGCCAGCAGCCGGTCTCGGTCGCCGAGGTGTCGGCCGAGGTCGACCTGCCGCTGCAGGTGGTGAAGATCGTGCTGAGCGACCTGATCACGCAGGGCCTGGTGATCTTCCGGTCCGCGGCGCCGACGAACGAAGCTCCCAGCCAACACGTACTCCAGGCGGTTCTCGATGGCATCAGAAGGCTCTGAAGAGGGCACCGAACGGCGGCTGAGCTCGGCGGTGAAGATCGTCATCGCCGGCGGCTTCGGCGTCGGCAAGACGACGCTGGTCGGCTCGGTCAGCGAGGTGCCGCCGCTGCGGACGGAGGAGCTGATCACCGAGGCATCGTCCGAAGTGGACGACCTGGCCGGGGTGGAGGCGAAGAGCACGACGACCGTGGCGCTGGACTTCGGCCGCATCACGATCAACCCGGAGCTGATCCTCTACCTGTTCGGCACGCCGGGCCAGAACCGCTTCTGGTTCATGTGGGACGAGCTCGCGCGCGGCGCCCTGGGCGCGGTGGTCCTGGCCGACACCCGGAGGCTGGACTCCTGCTTCCCGGCGGTGGACTTCTTCGAACGCCGGGGCCTGCCGTTCGTCGTGGCGGTGAACTGCTTCGACACCACCTACCGCTACGGGACCGAAGAGGTCCGCGGCGCCCTGGACCTGGACCCGCACATCCCGGTCCTGCTCTGCGACGCGCGAGCCCGCGACTCGACGAAGCAGGTGCTGATCACGCTGATGCACCACGTGATGGCGGAGGCCCGCCTGGCCGGAGCCCACTGACCGTCCACTATGGACTTGATCAGGGCAGCGTGAGGTCCAGCTCGAGCCAGCGCGCGAGGTCGGTGATCTCGCGCCGGATCGCCGTGCTCATGGTCTTGGTGAACGGGGCGTCCTCGTGGATCGCGGCCACCCGCAGCACTCCGGCCTTGCGGTCGGCGGTGGCGTCGAGCTTGCCCACCAACCGGTCGCCGTACAGGATCGGCGGCGCGAAGTACCCCCACCGGCGCTTGGCGGCGGGCTTGTACATCTCCAGCTGGTAGTCGAACTCGAACAGCTCGACGGTGCGCTTGCGGTCGTGGATCAGCCGGTCGAAGGGCGACAGCAACACCGCGCGCCCGGAGAACGACCGGCCCAGCTGGGCCGGGTCCACCCGCCAGGTGCCCTTGACCCCCTCGACGACGGCCGGCTCACCGGCCTCGCCCACCTCCGCCGGCTCGACCGGGCACTCCGGCCCGCAGGCACGGGCGATGCCCAGCGCGCGCAGCCGCCGCTCGTCGCGGATCCGCGGCGCCTCGTCGGCCGGGACCTCCGGGTCGTCGGGGTAGACCCGGGCCGCCAGGTCCCACAGCCGGTGGCGGCCGCCGCGTCCCGCGACGGCGACCTCGCCGCGCAGCGCCATGAACTCCAGCAGCTGCGTGACGTTGCGGTCGTTTGGTCCACCCCGTCGACTTCCACGGCACGGCGCAGGTGTCGGGCAGCTCGCGCGAGGGCAGCGGCCCGGACCCGCGAAGCCGCTCGAGGATGTCCCGCCGGCACGCGTCGTTGGCGCGCACCCAGTCGCGGCGGTGCTCGAGCCAGTAGACCAGCTCCCCGCGACCGGGCCGCTCGGCCATCTCGGCGCGGTAGAGCGCCAGGTCCTCGGCCGGCCGGATCATCGCCCGCAGCTCCAGCAGCGTCCGCTTCTCGAGCGCGGCGGTCAGGTCGGCCGGCGAGTACGACGACCCGAGCCGGCTCCACGCCACGAGGTCCGCGTTCGGCGCGATGGCGGCGGTCGGGTCGATCTGCAGGAGGGTCAGCCGGCGCACCACGTCGAGCAGCTCGGCCGGCCGCGCCCTGTCGAGCAGCTGCGCGCGCACGGCGATGCGGCACGCCTCGGTGCGGGAGAGCTCGTGGACGGTCACTAACCCGCCTCCCCGGAATTCAAAGTGT
>NZ_JBOHGB010000100.1:0-14738 GCF_050699935.1 Actinophytocola sp. | reverse complement strand
TGGTTACGTTCCAGCGAAGGGTGCGGTTGTTCACGTACTTGTGGCCGGGTGGCGTCACGGTCCCCTGAGGTCACGTTGGGAGACGCGAGACTTCACACCATGATCCACAGGCTGCGGGCTCACCGCGTCAGGGCTCTAACCCGCCTCCCCGGAATTCAAAGTGTTGGTTACGTTCCAGCGAAGGGTGCGGTTGTTCACGTACTTGTGGCCGGGTGGCGTCACGGTCCCCTGAGGTCACGTTGGGAGACGCGAGACTTCACACCATGATCCACAGGCTGCGGGCTCACCGCGGCGGGGGCTCTGCAGAGCTCGGCGTGGCGGCCTTGGTGATCAGGTACCGCCGCTCCGGCTCGCTCGACGTTCGCCGCGCCGCCAGCTCGTAGTGCTCGCGTGCGCCGGCCGCGTCCCCCGCCTGGGCCAGCAGGTGGGCGCGCACGGCGTCGACCCGGTAGTGGCCGGCGAGGGCCGGATCCGCGAGCGCCTCGTCGAGCTCGGCGAGGGCCGCCGTCGGACCGTGCACCATCGCCACGGCGACGATGCGGTTCAACGTCACCATCGGGCCCGGCGACACCGTGCGCAGCAGCTCGTACAGGGTCAGGATCTCGCGCCAGTCCGTGTCCTGCGGCCGCGCCGCCCCGTCGTGGACTGCGGCGATCGCCGCCTGCAGCTGGTAAGGCCCGATCGGCGCGGTCGCCAGCGTGTCGGTGATCAGCGCGTCCCCCTCGGCGATCTGCTCGCGGTTCCACAGCGAGCGGTCCTGCTCGTCCAGCGGCACCGGCATGCCGGAATCGTCGAGGCGGGCCGGGCGGCGGGCGTCGGTCAGCAGCATCAGCGCCAGCAGGCCGGCGACCTCGCCCTCGGACGGCAGCCGCGCACGCAGCTGACGGGTCAGCCGGATCGCCTCAGCCGAGAGCTCGACCCGGTGCAGCGACTCGCCCGCCGACGCCGTGTAGCCCTCGTTGAAGATCAGGTACAGCACGTGCAGCACCGCGCTCAGCCGCTCGGGACGCTGGTCGGGCGGCGGCATGGCGAACGTCGCCCCGGCCGCCTTGATCTTCGCCTTCGCCCGGCTGATCCGCTGCGCCACCGTCGACTCCGGCACCAGGAAGGCCCGCGCGATCTCGGCCGTCGTCAGGCCGCCGACCGCCCGCAGCGTCAGCGCCACCTGCGACGACGACGTCAGCGCCGGATGGCAGCACAGGAACAGCAGCGTCAGCGAGTCGTCCACCCCGGGCACGTCCGCCGGCACGTCCCGCGCGAACGCCGTCGACTCACGCCGCCGCCGTGCGGTCTCGCTGCGCCACTGCTCGGTCCGCCGCCGCGACGCGACGGTGATCAGCCACGCCTTCGGGTTGTCCGGCATACCCTGTGCCGGCCACTGCGTCGCGGCCGCGAGCAGCGCCTCCTGCACGGCGTCCTCGCACGCGTCGAAGTCGCCGTGCCGCCGCACGACCGCGGTCAGCACCTGCGGAGCGAGCTCCCGCAGCAGCGCGTCCATGCCCGCGACACCTATGCCAGCGCGGCCATGTCGATGACCGGCCGGACCTCCACGAGCCCCATGAACGCCTCCGGGACCTTCGCGGCGATCCGCACCGCCCGGTCCTCGTCCGCGCACTCGACCAGGTAGAACCCGACGAGGTACTCCTTGACTTCCGCGAAGGGCCCGTCGGTCGTCAGCGTCCGGCCCTCGGTGACGTGCACCCGCTTGCCCTTCGCCGGGGCGTCGAGCGGCTCCGACGCGATCATCTCGCCGGACGCGGTCAGCTCCTGGTCGAGCGCCTCGTACGCACCGAGCCCCTCCGCGCGTTCCGCCGGCGAGAACCTCTCCCAGATCGCCCGCGACTCGGGGTTGCTGTAGATCAGGATCAGATACTTCACTGGCCGATCCTCTCACCGTGATGTCGAATTGGGCCGCCCGGCGACGACGTCCAGGACGAAGAACCGGAAAGGAGAACACCATGTTCGAGCACACGAAGGCGTTCAGCGGCTTCTCGGTGGACGACATCGCGAAGGCCAAGCGCTTCTACGGCGAGACGCTGGGCCTGCGGGTCTCCGAGGAGCACGGCATGCTGAGCCTGCACATCGAGGGCGACCGGGACACGCTGGTCTACCCGAAGCCCGACCACACGCCGGCCGCGTACACGATGCTCAACTTCCCCGTCGCCGACATCGAGGCCGCGGTCGACGAGCTCACCGCGCGGGGCGTCGAGTTCGAGAAGTACGACAGCGTCGACGAGAAGGGCATCTACCGCGGGGTCGGCCCGCTGATCGCGTGGTTCCGCGACCCGGCCGGCAACATCATCTCGGTGCTGCAGGACGACTGACTCACATCCGCTCCGGTGCCGCGATGCCGAGTAGGTCGAGCCCGAGCGCCAGCGTCCGGGCCGTCAGCGCGCACAGCGCCAGGCGGCTCGCGCGGACCTCGGGCTCGGCCCGCAGCACCGGGCAGCTCTCGTAGAACGTCGTGAACGCGCCGGCCAGCCCGTACAGGTACGCGCACAGCCGGTGCGGCTCGAGCGACTCGCCGACCTCGGCCACGACCGCGGGCAGGCCGAGCAGCGCGAGCGCGAGCTCCCGCTCGGCCGGCTCGGTGATCCGCACTCCGCCGGGTTCGGCCGGGTCGGCACCGGCACGGCGGAAGATCGACCGGATCCGCGCGTGCGCGTACTGCAGGTACGGGCCGGTGTTGCCGTCGAACGCGAGCATCCGGTCGTAGTCGAACGTGTAGTCGCGCATCCGATCGGTGGACAGGTCCGCGTACTTGACGGCACCGACGCCGACCGCCCGCGCCACCGCCTCGTCGGCATGCCGCTCGCGAACCTGCTCGGCCGCGCGTGCCACGGCCTCGTCGAGCAGCGCGGCGAGCCGCACCGTCTCGCCGGCCCTCGTGCGCAGCATCTTCCCGTCCGTGCCGAGCACCGACCCGAAGCCGACGTGCTCCGCGCGCACGCCCTCGGTCAGCCAGCCGGCCTCCCGTGCCGCCTGGAAGACCATCCGAAAGTGTTCTCGTTGCGGGGTTCCGACCACGTACAGCAGCCGGGTGGCCCCGAGGTCGGTGATCCGGTATCGGATGGCGGCGAGGTCGGTGGCGTCGTAGCCGTAGCCGCCGTCGGCCTTGCGCACGATCAGCGGCAGTGGCTCGCCGCCCCGGTTGGTGAACCCGGCCGGGAAGACACACCACGCTCCGCCGCTCTCCCGCAGCAGCCCGAGCCGGTCGAGCTCGTCGGCGACCGGCCCGAGCAGCTCGTCGTACCCGCTCTCCCCGGCGACGTCGGCGGGCGTGAGCGTGACGTCGAGCCGCGCGTAGACCTCTCCGAAGTACGCGATGGAGCGGTCGACGAGCGAACGCCACAGCTCGCGGGTCCGCTCGTCACCGGCCTGCAGCGCGACGACCCGCCGCCGCGCGCGCTCGCGGAACTCCTCGTCGTCGTCGAACTTCCGGCGGGCGGCGCGGTAGAAGTCACTGAGCTCGCCGAGCGTGCCGTTGGCCCGCGCCGCGGCGTCACCGGTGTCGATCAGGTGCTCGACGAGCATGCCGAACGGCGTGCCCCAGTCGCCGAGGTGGTTCTGCCGGATGACGCGGTGACCGAGCCACCCGAGAAGCCGGACGATCGCGTCGCCGATGATCGTCGAGCGCAGGTGCCCGACGTGCATCTCCTTGGCCGCGTTGGGTGCGGAGTAGTCGACGACGACGGTCTCCGGCTTGACGGCCGCGACCCCCAGCCGCTCGTCGCCGGCCATCGCGGTGACCATTGTGGACAGCACGTCGTCACGCAGCCGCAGGTTCACGAACCCCGGGCCGGCGATCTCCGCGCGGGTACAGAGGTCGTCGAGCGGGTCGTGTGCGAGCACCTCGGACGCGACGTCGCGCGGTGGGCGGCCGAGGGTCCGGGCGAGGCGCAGCGCCCCGTCGGCCTGGAAGTCGGCGCGCTGGGATCGGCGCAGCGCGGGATCCACCGGCTCACCGGCGACCGCGGCGAACGCGGCGCCGAGACGGGCTTCCAGGATCGCGACCAGGTGCATGGGTCGACGCTATCGTGCGCCACCACCGGATTTCGCCGGGGTTGACCTCGACATTGGTTGAGGTATCAGAATTCACGAGATGGCTACGATCAAGGTAGGGCTGGGTCCGCCGGTGATGTTCGAGCCGGGCTGTGCGCCGGCGAACCTGCTTCGGCTGGCCCGGCACATCGAGGAGCTCGGCTTCGAGTCCGTGTGGGTACCGGACGTGCAGACCGGCGACGGGACCGCCGCCTTCGAGGCGGTGACGGCGCTCGCCGCGATCGCCGGCGTGACCTCGCAGGCCCGGCTGGGTTTCGCCACGCTCGCGTTGCCGGTCCGCCCCGCCGCCTGGCTCGCCACGCAGGTCGCGACCCTGCAGCACGTGTCCGGCGACCGGCTGCTGCTCGGCATCGGCTCCGGCGGCTTCCCCGAGTCGCCGTTCTGGCGGGCGCTGGGCGTGCCGGCCCGAGAGCGTGGCCGGCGCACGGACGACACGCTGGGCGCGCTGCCCGCACTGCTCGCCGGCCGGCCGGTCCGCGTGGCCGGCGTCGAGGTCCAGCTCGGTCCGCCGGCGACCATGCCGCCCGTGCTCGTCGGCGGCAACTCCGACGTGGCGCTGCGCCGGACGATCGAGCGCGGTGACGGCTGGCTGCCGTCGCTGATCGCCCCGGATCGCCTGGCCGAGCGGGCCGCAGCACTGCACGCGCGCGCCGAGCGGGCCGGGCGCGCGCGGCCGGGCATCACGGTCGGCGGGCACATGTTCGTCGGCACGGGATCCGAGGTGGACGCCGCACGGGCGGCGTTCGTCCGGCAGCTCGTCGACGTGCACCGGATGGCACCGGACGAGGCGGAACGGGTGCCGATGCCGGGCGAGAGCCCCGAGCGGATCGCCGAGCACTTCGCCGCCTACGCCGGGGCCGGCGCCGAGCGGGTGATCACCGGACCGCACGCGACCGATGAGACGGAGTGGCTGCGGCAGGCGGAGGTCATCGCCGAGGGTGTCGCGCTGCTGAGGTGACCGGCGCCGCACCCGCCGCGAAATTCTTCGGCCGAACCGTAGAGGACGCGTAGCGTGCTTCGACGTCTCCACGAAGGTGCCAGCGAGGCGCCGTCAGTGAGGAGAGACAACGTGAAGTACATGCTGCTGATGAACACCACCGACATCGGCCACCCGCCCATCACCCAGTGGGATCCGGTCGACGTCAAGGCACACATCGAGTTCATGCGGGAGTTCACCCAGGGCCTGGTCGAGTCCGGTGAGCTGGTGTCGGCCGAAGGGCTGGCCATGCCGGACCAGGCGAAGATCGTCACCGCGCGGGACGGCGCCGAGCCGGCGATCACCGACGGGCCGTTCCCCGAGTCCAAGGAGTTCCTCGCCGGCTACTGGATCGTCGACGTCGACGGCACCGACCGTGCCCTGGAGATCGCCGCGGCGGCGTCCGCCTCGCCCGGGCCCGGCGGGGTGACGCTGAAGCTCCCGATCGAGGTGCGCCAGGTGATGTCCGGCCCGGACGTAGAAGTGTGACCGCTGCCGACACCCGCGTCGAGGACCTGCTGCGTGAGCTCGCGCCGCAGGTCCTCGGCGCGCTGATGCGGCGCTACGACGACTTCGCCACGGCCGAGGACGCCGTGCAGGAGGCGTTGATCGCGGCGGCGAGGCAGTGGCCGCAGCGCGGGCTGCCCGACTATCCGCGTGGCTGGCTGATCCAGGTCGCGTCCCGGCGGATGACCGACCAGCTGCGCAACGAGCAGGCCAGGCGGCGGCGCGAGGACCTCGTCGCGGCGCGGCCGGTGTCCGACGCGGTCGTGTCGGACACCGACGACACCCTTGTCCTGCTGTTCATGTGCTGCCACCCGGCGCTCAAGCCGCCGGCGGCGATCGCGCTGACCCTGCGCGCCGTCGGCGGGCTGTCGACGGCGGAGATCGCGTCGGCGTTCCTCCTCCCCGAGGCGACGATGGCGCAGCGGATCAGCCGGGCGAAGCAGAAGATCAAGTCGTCGGGTATCCCGTTCCGGCTGCCATCCGAGGCCGAGCGGCCCCAGCGGCTGCGGCTCGTGCTGCACGTGCTGTACCTGATCTTCAACGAGGGCTACACGGCGACGTCGGGCACGGCGCTGAACCGGGTCGAGCTCTCCACGGAGGCGATCCGTCTGGCCCGCGCCGCGCACCGCCTGCTGCCCGCGGAGAGCGAGGTGGCCGGCCTGCTGGCGCTGATGCTGCTGATCGACGCGCGCCGCCCGGCCCGCACGCACGCGGACGGGACGCTGGTGCCGCTGGCCGAGCAGGACCGGTCGCGGTGGGACGCGGACCTGATCGCGGAGGGCATCGAGCTGATCACGGCGACGCTGCCGAATGGACCGACCGGCCCGTACCAGGTGCAGGCGGCGATCAACGCGGTGCACGACGAGGCGGCGAGCGCGCGGGAGACGGACTGGCCGCAGATCCTGGCGCTGTACGGGGTGCTGGAGCGCCTATCGGACAACCCGATGGTGACGCTGAACCACGCGATCGCCGCGGCGATGGTCCACGGCCCGACGCGCGGCCTGGCGATGCTGGAACCGTTGGCGGACAAGCTCTCCGGCCACCACCGGCTGCACGCCGTGCGGGCTCACCTACTGGAGATGTCCGGCGATCACGAGGAGGCCGTCGACCAGTACCGCGCGGCCGCGAACCGGACGACGAGCATGCCCGAACGCCACTACCTCATGCACCGGGCCGCCCAGCTGACCGCTCACGCTGAGTGCCCGCATTGAGTTGCCGGTCAGGCTGGGTGCCGGTCAGAGCGAAGCGCCGCCGAACGCGATCTCGTTCCCGTCGGGATCGACATACGTGATCTTCCGTACGTCGTTCGCGTACGTTTCGCGCTTCGCGGGCTCCAGCCCCCGCCCAGCCGTCTCGGCGACGTGACGGTCAAGGTCGTCGACGAAGATCGTGTGCATGGCATGCCCGGCTCGCTCGGGCCACTGCACGATGTACACCCACCGGTGCTCGGCCAACCCCCACACGGCCTCCGTGTCGTGCGGAAAGAACGACGGCGGGGAGCCGAGCAGCTTCTCGTACCAGACCAGCGCCGCCGCGTAGTCGTTGACGGGAATTCCCGCGAACAGGTCGAGGACCATGCCGCCATGCTAGCCGGCCCACCAACGACCCCGACTCGATTGCCCAGCCCCACCAGCCCATCGCCACCCAGCCACAACGGAACCCCCAACCCCGCGCCGCCGGCAACCTCGCGCTCCCCGCAACCCGGGCGCCGCCGTCAACCCGGCGCCACCGGCAAATCCGCACCGCCCGCACCCCGGGCGCCGCCGGCAACCCCCGCGCCGCCGGATTTCCGCGCTGCCCCTACCAGTCCACGGCCCCACCCTCTCCGGGGGGCCACCCACGTTCCAGCGTACCGGCGAATGTGTGGGGGGAGGATGATCGGCCGGGGCTGTGAACAACTTCGGGGCGCGAGTGGAGAGTTTGGTCGGCCCAGCGTCCCGAGTGGACGCCGGGCCGTCCACATAGGTCAGGGCTTGCGGCCCACCACGGCGGCGCTGCACTGCTCCACCTGGCTCAGCGGGCGCAGCCTCGGGCCGTCCGGCCACCACAGGTCGGACAGCTCCAAGTCGCCCGGCTTGCCGGGGCCGGGTGAGATGATCTCCATGCCCGGCAGGAACTCCAGGATCCGCTCGCGGGTGCGGAACACGCCCGAGCCCATCGGGCTGTGCAGGAACACGTCCTCCATGCGGCGAGCCAGCTCGCTGTGCTCCGGCGTCTGCGGATCGAGGAAGTGCGAGATCGCGACGAAGCTGCCCGAGGGCAGGGCGTCGATGTACTCCCGCATCAGCTCGGCCCCGTTGTCTGGCGTGTAGTGGTGCAGCGTGCCCACCTGGAGCAGGGCGATCGGCTCCGTGAAGTCGAGATGCTTCTGCACGTCCGGGTGGTTGAGCACGTCCTGGGGACGGAAGATGTCCGCCGGCACGAAGTGCGTGAAGTCGTTCTCGGTCAGCAGCGCTTCGCCGTGCGCGATCACCACCGGGTCGTTGTCGACGTAGATGACACGCGCCTCCGGATCGATGCGCTGCGCGATCTGGTGGGTGTTCTCGGCGGTCGGCAGGCCCGAGCCGCAGTCGAGGAACTGCCGGATCCCGCCCTGATCGGTGAGAAATCGCACCGCCCGGGTCAGGAAGTTGCGGTTGGACCAGGCGAGATCACGTGCCTCCGGCGCCGTCGCCTTGACCTTCTCGAACACCTGGCGGTCGATCTCGTAGTTGTCCTTGCCTCCGAGGAAGGCGTCGTAGACCCTCGCGATGCTCGCCCTCGTGGGATCGACCCCGACCGGCACCGAACTCGGGGCCTCGTACTTGGGCGCAGTCTCCGTCATCGCAACAACCTCACAAGGCAACGGGTTTTCGGCGGACCGTAGCAGCGTATCGAGGTGACGACGGCGGGGTAAACGCGGTGTTGATCAAGGAATCTGCCCGTGCATCTGCACATGCGCAGGTAGTGGGCGGCACGGCTTCGCCCGTGCAAGTTGCCGAAATACACCCGTTCGGTCTAGCCGGCCGGCAGGCCGTCGTAAGCCGAACCACCGACGCGGGCCGCGTGCCGCCGCGTACCCGCACAGTCCCGCGACCACGCCGAGCGTCGCCGCCAGCATGAGCGGCCACACCCGCGACGTGCTCACCGCGAGCAGGTGGTGGAGTACCGGCGGTGAGGTACAGCCCGGCGAGGGCGAGCCAGCCGGGTGCCGGGTGCACGTGGCGCGCACGTCGGTGCGGGCGGTGACGGAGCATCGGCCGCGCCTCCAGATCCGATATCCAGTGACGTCGCGACACTTTGGCGGTTGGTTACCGTCCCGGTGATCTCGAACGGGTCACCGGGGCGCCCGGGCGAGGTAAACCAGATCCGGCTCGCCGCGCGGCACCGGAACGGAAAGCGTGTCCACGGCACCGAAACGCGCCGCGAGCCGTTCCGCGAACGCCGGGCTCGCACCCGCGCTCCACACCGCCAGCACACCACCCGACGAAAGCGCGGTGGCCAGCATGTCGAGTCCGGCATTCCCGTACAGGGCGGCGTTCCCGTCGGTGACTGTCCACTCCGGACCATTGTCGACGTCGAGGCAGATGCCGGCGAAGTCCGCACCGCACGACGGCAGCCAGGTGAGCAGGTCGGCCTCCACACACCGGACGCGCGGGTCGGCCAGCGCGTCGCCGTGCCGCGAGCGCAGCGGGCCGCGGTTCCAGTCGATCACCGCGCGCTCCCGCTCCACGACGACGACCTCGCCGACCCGCGGTTCGTCCAGCGCCGCGCGCAGGGAGAAGCCGACGCCCAGCCCGCCGACGAGCAGTCGCCCACCGGCGGGCATCCGGTCGGCCACGGCGCGGACCATGAGCCGCTCGGACTCGCCGTTGCGCGTGTCCATGAGGAACACGCCGTTGGCGATGATCTCGAAGTCGGCGGCGACCCGGCGCAGCACCAGCTCGCCGCAGACACCGCGAAGCCGGTCGAGTACCACGGGTACTTCGCTCACCGGGTCCACTCTAGTTACCCTGATAGGACGGAGGTGGTACTGATGCAAGCGGCAGTAGGCGATCGGCTGCACGTCCACGGTCGCAACGTCGGCAACCCCGACCAATTGGGGGAGATCGTCGAGGTACGCGGGAGCGATGGCAAGCCGCCGTACCTCGTGCGCTTTCCCGACGGCCACGAAGGCTTGGTCTTTCCCGGCCCGGACTGCGTGGTCGAACGCGACTGAAACGCGAAGAACGACGCCTTCCCGGAGGTGGGAAAGCGTCGTTCTTCGTGCCGCGCGCCCGGTCAGTCTGGGGTCGCGCGCCCGGTCAGACCCGGGTCAGGTCGTCGATGAGGCCGTCGACGTCGAAGTACGCGGACTCCTCGCCGAACGGCACGATCCGCTCGGTCGCCGCGAGGAACGAGCTGATCCCCATGTGCTCCAGCTCGAGCTCGGCGTAGCCCTCCGGCGACTCGATCTCCACGACCAGCACGGTCAGGCCGTCCTCGGCCTCCGGGTGCAACCGCACGTCGCCGACGCCGGCCGGCCCCCGCAGGCCGTCGGCGAGCAGGTCCCGCGAGAACGCCCACTCGACCCAGCGCTGCCGCTCGGTCTGGAAGGCCACGGTCACGGTGAACGGCTGGTCGGCACGGAAGGACCAGCGCGAGCGAACCGGCGTGGTGCCGTCGTAGAGCGCCACGAACTCCGCGTGGATGGCTTCGGTAGACATGTCAGGCCCTCCTCATCCGAGTCGATCCGCCATGGCGCGCGGGTCGGTCGAAGGAGAGATCGGCCAGACGGTCCGGTCATGATGCCGGCGTGGCGATGTTCACGCGATCCGGTGGCAACGGGTACCCGTGGCTAACGTCCGGGCCACGGAACTAGATCAGACCGAGAGAACTAAATCAGGCCGAGGTCGCGGACCGCGTCGCGCTCCTCGACGAGCTCGGCGACGGACGCGTCGATCTTCGACCGCGAGAAGTCGT
The DNA here is from genome assembly GCF_050699935.1 of Actinophytocola sp. NCBI lineage: Bacteria > Bacillati > Actinomycetota > Actinomycetes > Pseudonocardiales > Pseudonocardiaceae > Actinophytocola > Actinophytocola sp. The sequence continues at coordinate 4,252 of NZ_JBOHGB010000100.1, read as the reverse complement.
CGATCTCCAGACCTTGGATGATCTCCCACCGGCCGCCGGCGCAGCGCACCGGGAACGAGGAGATCAGGCCCTCCGGCACGCCGTAGGAGCCGTCGGACACCACGGCCATCGAGGTCCAGTCGGTGCCGTCCACCCAGTCGTAGACGTGGTCCACGGCGGCGTTCGCGGCCGAGGCGGCCGAGGACGCGCCGCGCGCCTCGATGATCGCCGCGCCGCGCTTGGCCACCGTCGGGATGAACGTGTCGCGAAGCCAGGCGTCGTCGTTCACCGCCGCCGCCGCGGTCCGCCCCTCGACCTCCGCATGGAACAGGTCCGGGTACTGCGTCGCGGAGTGGTTGCCCCAGATCGTCATCTTCGAGATGTCGGTGACCGACACGCCCAGCCTCACCGCGAGCTGCGACAGCGCACGGTTGTGGTCGAGCCGGGTCATCGCGGTGAACCGGTCCGCGGGCACGTCGGGCGCGTGCGACATCGCGATCAGCGCGTTGGTGTTGGCCGGGTTGCCGACCACGAGGACGCGGACGTCGTCGGCGGCGCCGGCGTTGATGGCCTCGCCCTGCGGCTTGAAGATGCCGCCGTTGGCCTCGAGCAGGTCGCCGCGCTCCATGCCCTTCGTGCGCGGGCGGGCGCCGACCAGCAGGGCGACGTCGACGCCGTCGAAGGCGTGCTTCGGGTCGTCGGTGATGTCCACGCCGGCCAGCAGCGGGAACGCGCAGTCGTCGAGCTCCATGGCCGTGCCCTCGGCGGCCTTGAGCGCCGGCGGGATCTCCAGCAGCGACAGCCGCACGGGCGTGTCCGGCCCGAGGAGCTGCCCGGAGGCGATGCGGAACAGCAGTGCGTACCCGATCTGGCCGGCGGCACCGGTGACGGTGACCTTGACGGCAGCCTTGCTTGCCACGGGGAAGATCCTCCCGACGAGACGACGAATCCGGTGCTGGGAGGCTAGCAATCGGCGGGCCGCACGGCACCGATGGGAGCGCACGGTCACATGTGCCGCGGGGGCGTCAGTTCCCCAGCGAGAAGCCCTCGATCGTCAGGGCCACGGCCATCACGCAGACGCCGAACCCGCCGTAGGTCAGCACGTCCACGCCCCGGCTGCGGATCGCGATCAGCCCGGCCTGGTCGTCGCTCAGCAGGGCGCGCATGCCCGCGGCCATGATCAACGCGGCGCCGATCAGCACCGTGCCCTGCCGCCAGTGGTAGAGCAGGATCCGCACCAGGCCCAACAGCACCACGGCCAGCACCATGCCGAACGGCAGGTGGGTCAGGACCGGGTGACGCCGGCGCCGCGGCGTGGTCACTTTCGGCGGGCTCCAATCTGCATCGACGCTCACTTCGGCATACCCCGCTCGGGGTCGAGGCTCACTTCGGCAAGCTCCGTTCGGTGTCAATGCTCACTTCGGCAAGCTCCGTTCGGCAGCGAGGACCGTGTTCGTCAGGAGCATCGCGATCGTCATCGGGCCGACGCCGCCGGGCATCGGGGCCAGGAACCCCGCCTTCTCACGCACACCCGGGTGCACGTCGCCGACGAGGCCCTGGTCGGTGCGGGTGATGCCGACGTCGAGGACCGCGGCGCCGGGCTTGATCATGTCGGCCGTGATGAGGGCCGGGTTGCCGGCGGCCGCGACGACGATGTCGGCGCGGCGGACCTCGGCGGCGAGGTCCTTCGTGCCGGTGTGGCACAAGGTGACCGTGGCGTTCTCGCTGCGGCGGGTCAGCAGCAGCCCGAGCGGGCGGCCGACCGTGACGCCACGTCCGACGACCGTGACGTTCGCGCCCGCGATCGGCACGTCGTAGCGCTTGAGCAGCTCGATGATCCCGACCGGCGTGCAGGGCAGCGGGCCGGTCTCGCCGAGCACGAGCTTGCCGAGGTTCATCGGGTGCAGGCCGTCGGAGTCCTTGGCCGGGTCGACCCGTTCCAGCGCGGCCCCGGCGTCGAGCTGGCCCGGCAGCGGGAGCTGGATGAGGTAGCCGGTGCAGGCCGGGTCGGCGTTGAGCTCGTCGATGACGGCCTCGAGCTGCGCCTGCGTCGTGTCCGCGGGCAGGTCGCGGCGGATCGAGGTGATGCCGACCTTCGCGCACGCGTTGTGCTTGCCGCGGACGTAGGAGTGTGAGCCCGGGTCGTCGCCGACGAGGATCGTGCCGAGGCCGGGCACGACGCCCTGCCGGGCGAGCGCCTCGACGCGCGTGCGGAGGTCGTCGAAGATGGCGTCCCGGGTGGCCTTGCCGTCCAGGATCGTCGCGGTCACAGTGCCCATGGTTCGCTTAGCTCCTCCGCTCCTCGCCCCGTCGCTGCGCACACGCCCGCCATCCTCTCACTGCCCGCCACCCCGCCGAATCGCGGCGACTCCGACCGCGACCATCGTGATGGCGGTGCCGATCACGCTCGTCGCCGTGAGCCCGCCGCCCGTGGGCACGACGACATCGAGCAGCACGGCCCCGATGAGCTGGCCGGCCACCGAGGCCAGCCCGAGCAGCAGCACACCGGTGAACCGCACGGCGGCGACCGCGGTGAGGATCGTGACCACGCCGAGCGGGCCGCCGATGTAGTACCACCACTCGCCCGGCGGGGCCGCGGGCAGACCGCGCGCCACGACATCGACCACCGCGGCGAGGACCAGAGCGGCGGTGCCCACCGTGAAGTTCACGAAGGTGGGCACGACGACGTGGTTGGACTCGACCCGGACGAGCCCGTTGACCGCCAGCTGCCAGGCGAGGCCGAGGCCGGCGACCGCGGGCAGCAGCGCCCACCAGAGCCCGCCGGCCTCGATCGCGTCGTGGTCGGACACCGCGACCACGACGGCGACGACGGCCAGGAACGCGCCGGCCGCCCGGGGCAGCGTGATCGGCTGCGCCGCGCCGGGACCGAGCCCGGCCCGGTCGACCGCGAGGCTCGCGACCACCTGGCCGCCGACCACGGCCACCGTGAACACCGCGACGCCGAGGGTCGCGACCGTGACCCCCTGGCAGGTGACGAGGAAGGCCCCGCAGGTCCCGCCCAGGCACTGCCAGGCACGCAGCCGGCCGGCGCGTACGCTGTTCCGAAGCCGGACCAGCCCGGTGCGGGCAGACGGCGTCGCGGCCACAGCCGCGGCAAGCAGGGTGGTGCCGATGCCGAAGGAGATGAGCGCGGCGAACAGGCCGTTGTGCATGACGTGCCCGAGCTGGCCGTTGATCCGGCCCTGAACGGCGAGGGTCACCCCGCCGACCGCGGCGAGGGCGGCGCCGGCAGCCCGTACACGTGCGGGCGGATGGTGTGGTGAGGAGATCACGTGTCGACATCCTCGCCCACGGCCTTGCGGCGGCGGTCACTGGCCAGGTAGAGAGCTTGCTGGAGTCGCTGTCGGACCGACAAGGGAAGATGTGAGCGTGGCACAACCGACCCAGTTAACCCCGACCGAGCAGGACGCCCTGGTCAAGCAGATCGGGCTGGCGATGCTTCGGGTCGCGCCCGACGACTGGGAGCAGCTGACCGTCGAATATCGCTCCGTGGGCCGCTACTCGGAGGCGACCGGCAAGGTCGTCTACACGGACGGGGCCGCCGAGCCGTGGACGATGCCGCAGGACCTGCAGGGGCTGTTCGCGCGCCTGCGGGGGGGCATGTACCGCGAGGGGCGCGGGACGTGGTTCAACGCCCGGTACCGGCTCGACCACCCGTCGTCGTACAACCTCGAGTACGACCGCGAGGAGCCGAACTGGGACCTGCCTCCGCCGCCGCAGGCCTACCCGGACGACATGCGGATGTTCCCGCGCACGGAGGACAACGTGCCGGCGTGGCTGCGCCGCCGGCTCGCCTCCGCGCCGCCCCCGGCGCGCTTCCGGGTGGCCCGGATCTTCGACGGGCCGGGCGCGGCGGTCAACCGGCCGCCGGTGCCGCCCGGCGACGTGCGCGACCTGCTCGACTACCTCGACAGCGCGCCGCTGGCCGGGCCCGCGCGGGGGTACGACGTCGACCTCATGGATCCCGAGGGCCGCAAGTCGGTGCCGGTCGCCTTCCACACGGACGGCAGCTGGATCTGGCCGGCCGCGGTGAACTACTACCTGCGTGAGCACGACGTGCCGCCGGAGCCCGACCTCGTCGGCCACATCGCGCGGCAGCACTTCGAGGTTCCGCTCATCGACGACTCGGCACGTGCCGCGGCGGCCGCGTTCCTCGGGCCCGGCCCGGCCGGCCCACCCAGGCCGGGTGGACCGCCGCGGCCGCCGGCGCCCGGACCGACCCAGGCGATGCCGGCTCCGCCGGGTCCCGGGG